>JAICQI010000913.1 GCA_025937955.1 Pyrinomonadaceae bacterium | reverse complement strand
TGCGCGCGATCTTCGTCCCTACGTTGCCTGACTGGCAGGCACTCGCACTCCCCGCTCCCTTGCATTCGCTCTACTACGCATACCGCCCGCTACGGCTCTCGAAGATCTACACGGCGACACTCTGGCGCCGGCTCCAGCAATTTGCTTCGAAGGAGCGCAATGTTTAAGCCACCGCTGAAGTGGGCCGGTGGTAAACGCTGGCTCGTCTCACAGCTCAAGCCTCTCTGGGAAGAAAACACAACCCATCGATACGTCGAACCGTTTTGTGGCGGCCTTGGAGTAACTCTTGGGTTGCAACCGCGAAGGGCGCTGCTGAACGACGTCAATCCGCACCTCATAAACTTCTATCGTCACGTGCAAAATGGTTTGCAGATGAGCCTGCCGATGCGCAATGAGGAAGATCTCTTTTATCGTCATCGCGAGCGCTTCAATCAACTGATTCGCCAGGGCGAGGCGCACACCGAGGAAGGTGCACAGTTGTTTTATTACCTGAACCGGACGTGTTTTAACGGTCTCTGCCGCTTCAACAAGGGTGGCGATTTCAACGTGCCGTTCGGGACTTACAAAGCGATCAACTATGCGACTGACTTCTCGCAGTATGCGGCGGTGTTCCGGCAATGGACGTTCAGCAACCGCGACGTTGAGGCGCTGCAATTTGAGCCGGGAGATTTTATCTACGCCGATCCGCCGTATGATGTAGAGTTCACGACGTACAGCGCGGGCGGGTTTTCGTGGGACGACCAGGTGCGCACGGCAAAGCTGCTGGCCGATCATCGTGGGACGGTAGTGATTTCGAACCAGGCCACGAAGAGGATCATCGAGTTGTATCAGAATCTTGGATTTGAGTTGACGTTTCTTGATGGTCCAAGACGGATTAGTTGCACTGGCGATCGCACCGCCGCGCGCGAAGTCCTGGCCATAAAGGTTTGATGGACGCCTTCTTGGAGGCGCCCGCTGTAGCTCATGTTAACTACCAAAGCGTGGTTGCCGGATCTAGTCTACCTTGACGGACGGTTTGAGTCTGGACAGGCGATCGTGTGTGACGACGCGGGCAATATTATTCGGATTGCCGCGAGTGAAGAGGTTCCGGACGCGATTCGTCTCTCAGGGCGGGCGTTGTTGCCGGGGATGGTGAATGCGCACTCGCACGCGTTTCAGCGCGTGATTCGCGGGCGCACGGAGCATCGCTCGGAGCACAGCACTGACAGCTTCTGGACCTGGCGTGAGCAGATGTACGCCGCGGCTAACCGGCTCGAGCCTGAGGAGATTTACGACGTCTCACGCATGGCGTTTCTCGAGATGGCGTTGACGGGAATCACCGCTGTCGGGGAGTTTCATTACATTCATCATCAGCGCGACGGCTCGCCGTATTCCGATCCAAACCTGCTCGAGCGCGAGGTGATTCGCGCGGCGCGCGACGTTGGCATTCGCATCGCGCTTTTGCGTGTGGCTTACGCGCGCGCTGGTTATCAAACTGAAGCCAACCCACAGCAGATCCGTTTTATCGAGCAGACGCCGGACATCTATCTGAAAAATCTCGAACAACTACTTGGCGCACCGGAACTGAGCGAAGGCACGGCGTGGGTCGGAGTGGCGCCGCACAGTGTGCGCGCGGTGCCGCTCGACTACTTGAAAACGATCGTCGCGTTCGCGAACGAGCGCGAGCTTCCGGTTCACATGCACGTCGCGGAGCAGCCCGCGGAGGTCAGCGCCTGCATCGAGGAATACGGCCGCTCGCCGGTAGCGTTGCTCGAAACCGAGGGCCTGCTCAGCAAACGTTTTACTGCGGTGCACGCGATTCACGTGACGCCTAAAGCGATAGCTTCGCTTGCACGTGCCGGGGCGTTCGTTTGCGCGTGCCCGACAACGGAGCGAAATCTTGGCGACGGCGTCGTGCCTGTCGATGCTTACTTCGATGCCGGCGTGCGAATATCGCTCGGCAGCGACAGCCAGATCCAGATCGATCTGCTTGAAGATGCGCGCGAGCTCGAGTATCACCTGCGGCTTCAGAAGATGCAGCGAAACGTGCTCGCTCCTGAATTAGCGCGGAAGTTGTTTGATTGTGCGACCATGAATGGAGCAGCGAGTATTGGCTTGCATGGAGGCGGTAAGATTGAAGCTGGCTCTCCGGCTGACTTCTTCACGGTTGATCTTAATGATCTGTCGATCGCGGGAGCGGAACGTGATTCCTTGTTGACTAACATCGTGTTTTCGCTTTCGCGAACCGCGGTGCGCGATGTGGTTGTTGGTGGGAAGCAGATCGTTAGATACGGGTTAC
>JAICQI010000781.1 GCA_025937955.1 Pyrinomonadaceae bacterium | reverse complement strand
GTCTTTTCTGATTTAAATTTTTTTTTCTTCCTGGGTGGTGGGGTGCTTCCTGTACTTGTCGGCACTTTAATGTTTTTCGTTGCCCACCGCGTCGTTCCCGGCCCGGCACTCCAAAGAGGCGCTCATTTGTCGTTGTGGGCGTGGTGTTATGTGTTGTTGCAGCAAACGCGACATCTCGAGTGAACATTGTGCAATTACAAGCAGGATCATTGTGTGAGAAGGATGAGAAGATTGTTTTTAGCTGTCCGATAAGAAAGCCGGCGAAGATTGTTTCGCTTTGCTCTTCAAAGGAACTGACGAAAGAGCGGGGCTACTTGCAGTATCGCTTTGGCTTGCCGGGAAAGATCGAGCTCGAGTTTCCGAAACAGCGCGAACAAACGCAGACCGCGTTTAAATATTCACACTACTTCCGTGCGCAGTTTGATCTGACTGAGATCAGTTTCACGCAGGATGGTCACCAGTACGCGATCTTCGATGATTACAACGGCGAGCAGAAACCAGTCCGGCAGGAGCAGGGAATCAAGATCACGCCTCCGAACGGGAAAGAGATAACTCTCAGTTGTCGCGGCAAGGCGAAAGCTCAGTACGAAGATCTTGCCGAAGTGTTTCCCGAGCCTTGAGGAAGACTAACCACTAAGTCACCAAGACACGAAGGTTCTAAAGCCAGTTCTGGTTTGTGTCTTAATGTCTTTGTGTTTGAGTTTGCCTGGATTACAAAGAACCGTCGCGCCACCGGGTGTGCGAGGTTGCGCCAGCGAGAGAGCGGTCGCTCCTTCACCACTTCAAAGCCTGAGAGACTGAAGATTCGGCGCCAATCTTGTTCCGCGTGGAATGTGCATGGTCCAGTGCGTCCGCGCCACTGCCGATCGTGCGTCCAACACACTATGCGGTCCCACCAAAGTGTCGGCATGTCTTCGTAAATGATCGCGAGGCCTCCATCTCGCAGCACCCGGCTCACCTCGTTCAGCACGAGCCGTGGATCCTGCGCGTGATGCAGCACATAACAAAGCAACACTGCATCGAAAGTCTGGTCCTTCACCGGAAAATGACGCCCATCGTACGGCAGATAATTTATGCGTGCTGCTGTACTACTCCCGACGTCGAGGCCAACGACAGTCGTGCCGAGCATTCCTTTCAGATGATGCGCGATGAAGCCGTTGCCACAACCGACGTCGAGTACGTTTGCCCGCGGCGGCAGTACCTTGGCCACTTCAAGGGCCATGTCGTACGCTCGCCCGACTTTCCGCCGCCGTCTCATGCGCTTGAAGCGGCGCTTGATGGTTGTACCCAGAGTTGTCACCGCTCAGCGTTAGTGCAAGCTCGGTGCCTCAAGAAAATGCCGATAAAATAAGGGGTGCAGTAAATATGCGTCGCAAAAATTTGCCGACCGTTGCTGCCACAGATTTGCACGGCTAGAATCCCTTCATGACGAAACTGCTGATGATTGCATTACTCCTGACTCAAACGCTACCAACTGGCTACTGGCCACTCGAAAAGAGCCAGCCGATCATCGACAAGACGCAAACGATTCGTTTGTCCAGTGACCTTTCCAAACTTTCGGAGGGCGAACGCAAAGCTGTCGCCAAGTTGATTGAGGCCGGACAGATCTTTCAAAGGCTTTACGAGCAACAGCGACATCCGGAAGCGCTCGCGTCTTATCGCGCCCTCGTAGATCTGGACAAGCGCACTGGTTCGACGCCGGCCACGCAAAATCTTTTGACGCTGTATCGGCTCAACCAGGGACCAATCGCCACCACGCTCGAAAACAAGCGTGAGCCATTTCTGCCGGTGGATGCTTCGAAGCCCGGCAAGAACGTCTATCCGTGGGGAATCAAGAAAGAAGAGATCGACCAAACGCGCTCTGACCTGCTCGACTTGCGAACTGTCGTTCGTTCGACCACGGCGAAGAATTTGAAAGACGATATTGCCGCGCTGCAAAAGTATCCCGCGCTGCAAACGTTGCATCCGAAACTGCTCGGCGAATTGCAGCGCCTGCAAGGTCCGGCGAAAGCCACCGTGTACAGCGTGCCGTACGCCGTTGCTTACGCTGACGATCTTATGAAAGCCTACGGCCTCCTGAACGAGGCGGCTGATGCGGTTGAGAAGGACGACGAAGAGTTTGCGCGATACCTGCGCAACCGCGCGCGCGATCTGCTGTCGAATGATTACGAGTCGGGTGATGCGAGTTGGATTACGGGACGGTTTAAGAATCTGAACGCGCAGATCGGCTCGTATGAAACGTACGACGATGAGTTGTTTGGCGTGAAGACGTTCTTCTCGTTCTGTCTGTTACAGAGCCGGCAACAGGAGACAGTCGCGCTGCGACAGGCGATGAAAGGAATACAGGCGCTCGAAGACTCGCTTCCGTATCAGAACCACAAGAAGGTGCGCGAGGACATTCCGGTCGGAGTTTATGATGTGGTGGCGGACTTCGGACAGTCGCGAGGTGGAAACACTGCGACGATTCTTCCGAACGAGAGCTACCTCGCGCGGCGTTATGGCCGCACGATATTGCTGCGCACGAACATCATGCGCGACACGAGCATCTTCGAAGGCACGTCGCGCACGCTTGCCGCCGCGATCGGCGAACAGCAGGCGAAGGAGCTCACACCTGAAGGCAACTTTTATCGAACGTTGTGGCATGAGGTGGGCCACTACCTCGGCGTTGATCGAACGCGAGACGGTCGCGAGCTCGACGAAGCGCTGCAAGACAACGCAAACGCTATGGAAGAGATGAAGGCGGATCTCGTGTCATTGTTTGTAGCGGAAGCGTTGCACAAGCAGAGATATTACACGGATGCGCAGTTACGGAGTGTTTACGCCGGCGGAATTCTGCGAGTGTTGCAGAACAATCGTCCGCGCCGCGACCAGCCTTACAACACGATGCAATTGATGCAGTGGAACTTTTTTCTGGAAAACGGGCTGCTGAGTTTCGATCCAGCGACGAAGACGATGCGAGTTAATTACGACAAATATCATGAAGTGGTAGGTAAAATGCTGGAGAAGACGCTCGCGGTGCAATACGAGGGTGACAAGGCTGCGTCTGACAGGTTTATCGATCAGTACACGAAGTGGGACGAGAACCTGCACGGCATCATCGCCGCAAACATCC
>JAICQI010000320.1 GCA_025937955.1 Pyrinomonadaceae bacterium | reverse complement strand
GCGCCCGTGATCATGTTCTTCACGTAGTCGGCGTGACCCGGACAGTCAACGTGCGCGTAGTGCCGATTGGCGGTCTCATACTCCACGTGCGCCGTGGCGATCGTGATACCGCGTGCTTTCTCTTCCGGTGCCTTGTCGATCTGATCGAAGGCCACAAACTGCACTTTCGGATTATTCTTCGCCAACACCTTCGTGATCGCTGCCGTCAACGTCGTCTTGCCGTGATCCACGTGCCCAATCGTGCCGATGTTCACGTGCGGCTTGGAACGGTCAAATTTTTCCTTCGACATCTTTTCCTCTTCTATTAATAAAGGATCGTATTAGTCCTGAACCTTTGCTCGCTGGAGCCCGCGATGAGATTTGAACTCATGACCTCCTCCTTACCAAGGAGGCGCTCTACCCCTGAGCTACGCGGGCCCGAATCCCAAAGCGCCTAAAAACTGGAGCGGGCGACGAGATTCGAACTCGCGACCCTCAGCTTGGAAGGCTGATGCTCTACCAACTGAGCTACACCCGCCCAAAATCATTCCCGGTGCAGGGGGTAGGATTCGAACCTACGTAGGGCGTGAGCCCGCCGGGTTTACAGCCCGGTGCCATTAACCACTCGACCACCCCTGCAACACTTTGTTTTGCCGTGGAGCCGGCGAAGGGACTTGAACCCCCGACCCTCTGATTACAAATCAGATGCTCTACCAACTGAGCTACGCCGGCCCGCTATAGACACAAAATAGCGTATTCCGACAAAATGCGGATAGTAACAAGCAGGTTTCAAAAACGCAAGTCGCCAACTATCCACATATTAGACCCGATTGCATTACAAAATTCTCCGCAATGTGTTGACGGGTCTTAATAAATAAATTGACCTGAATTGATGCAACAAAGTAGGATGATTAAACCCTCACGCGCGTCATCTTGCCCCGATCCCTTCTAATAAGGTCACCAAAGGAGACTAGATATGGCACGGTTTGGATATTTGAGAGCAGCCCTGTTCTCGTTCGTCTGTCTGCTGGCGCTCGCGTTCACAGCCAACGCGCAGTCGCCCGCACCCACGCCGCAGGTTGTGATGCCCGGTTCCGGACAACCGCTGCGCGTCGCAGGCAAATCCAGCCTTTATTGTGCGGGTTATATCCGGTATCAACGGCTTCGAGACATGCCCGAAATCGTCGGCGCCGAGGAAGAGCAGGAACAACGCACCTACGCAGACGGCGATATCGTCTATCTGAACGCCGGCTCACTACAAGGCATTAAAGAAGGCCAGAACTTCCAGATCATCCGCCCGCGAGGCGACGTAAAAGGCGTTCACAAGCAGAAAAAGGGATTTTTGGGCACCTACATTCAGGAAATCGGCCAGCTTCAGGTGTTCAAAGTCCACGAAAACACCTCGGCGGCGCATATAACCTTTACTTGCGACGCCGCTCTCCTGGGCGATCTGCTGGCGCCGGTTCCGGATCGTGAGTCGCCGCTGCAACGCGCCGAGGAAAACCTGGATCGCTTTGCCGATCCCACCGGCAAACAGAACGGGATATTGATGATGGCGAAAGATTCCCGCGAGATGGTTACGCGAAACGACATCGTCTACATCGACCTGGGCTCAGAAGACCAGATCAAGCGCGGCGACTATCTCACGATTTATCGCCCGCTCGGCACCGGAAATGTCACGCGGGTCGATAACGAAGAGTCAGCGCGCAATCGTGCCACTGGTTTTCAGAGCGATCGCTATCGTGGCGGCGGCTTTTCCAACCAGGCTTCGCGCGCGAAAGACTCCACCGCGTTTCGAGACACAGAAGGACGTTATCGATATCGACCGATCACTTCTCGTGAAGTCAAACGACATCGCCCGCTCATGCCGAGAAAGATTGTCGGTGAACTGGTGATTATCGACGTGCAGACCAGGACCGCGACCGCGATCATCACGCGGGTCGCTAGCGAGGTTCATACTGGCGACTGGGTTGAGATTCAGTAGACGCGGATTTACGCGGAATCAATCCGGATTTATCCATCATGGCGCGGTAGAACGAGCTGAAGTAGCCGTACATCGAAGTGCAGGCCGAGATCACGACCAGCCAGAGCATCGCTCGGCCTGCTGTATAAAGAAGCACCTGCCAGTCGTTTCCTGTCATTGGACCATCTCCAACCAGATGCTGCCACGCAGTTCGCAGTTCAGGTACTGACCAGAACTCGATCGCGGGGAATGGTCTGCCGAAGTTCGCCACCGGCGGCTGTCCCGCTACGCTCGATCCGATCAACAGCGCGACCGTGATCACCTGCGCCAGCATCTTGAACTTTCCCATCTTCGACGCTGCTATCACCACACCCTCAACCGCCGCGATCGACCGCAATCCCGTAACAGCAAATTCCCGACCGATAATGATCACGACTGCCCAGGCGGGCGCGAGCTGGTTCTCGACCAGCGAGATCAGCGCCGCCGAGATGAGTAGTTTGTCTGCAATCGGATCGAGTAGCTGGCCCAGCCGTGTCACCTGTCCACGACTCCGTGCAATTTGTCCGTCAAAGTAGTCGGTCAACGCTGCTCCTAAAAACATCGCCACGCCCAGCAGGTGCCTTGGCACTCCGAGCCAGTTTTCAGAAAACGGCGTCAGGAGCACAACAACCAGCAACGGCACGATGAAGATGCGCAGGAGAGTTAGAGAATTGGGCAGGTTCACAGGATAACTCTACCGAGTTTTCGAAGGGTGTCAAATTTTGAAGTATAAGCCGCAGATTTTTCGCGAATGAACGCGGATTCAGATCAGCGTCTGTTCGCGAAAATCTGCGGCTCAAAATCTTGTTGGAACTTTTCTCGTGCCTCCGGTGAATACCAGCATGAGAAGACTTCTACCTATCCTAATTCTTGTTCTCTTCAGCGCCCCGGCAGCATTCGCAGACGACGCGCGCGCACAACAAATTCTGAAGCAAGCCCGCGAAGCTATCGGCGGCGAAGAACAGTTACAAAAAGTCCAGGGGCTTCAGGTCAACGGCCAATATCGCCGTGTTTTCGGCGACCGCCAGATGGGCGGCGATCGCGAAATCAGCATTCTTCTGCCCAACAAGTACCTGGTCGAAGACGCGATGAACTCCGGCGGACATAGTACCGCCATCATCAATACGAGGGCATTGAACGGCGATAAAGCATGGAGTGGAAATAGTGGCGGCGGTGGCGGCATGGTTTTCCGAATAATGGGACCAGGCGGACAGCAGGCTTCTCCGGAGCAAATGGAAGAGATGCAACGCCGGATCTACAACGCCGAGTTTTCGCGTTATCTGCTTGCGATGATTCTGACGCCGCCACCATCGTTCGCAGTTGAGTACAAATATGCGGGCGACTCGGAAGTCGAAGACACGCAGGCCGAAGTCATCGATGTCAGCGGTCCTGACAACTTTTCAGTGCGTGTTTTCTTCGACAAGAAGAGTCACATTCCGTTGTTGCTGAGTTATCGCGGGCCCAAGCCGCGAATCATGACGATGCAACGTCCATCCCGCGGCAGCGCCACACCTGAAGACATCAAGAAAGCCCGCGAAGAAGCGGAAAAGAGAATGGCCGGTGAGCAGCCGGGGGTTCCTGAAGAAGTGGACTTCTTCATTCGACTCACGGACCACAAGAAAGTGGGCGGGCTAACGTTGCCACACAAGCTGACGTTTTTGACTGAAAGCGAGGTCTCGGAAGAGTTTGAGATCTCGAAATACCAGGTCAATCCGCAGTTCAAAACAGACCTGTTCGAGAAACACTAAGCCGCAAAAAGGCACAAAAAGATGCGATTTGAGTCTCTCCATTCTCGGGCGATAGGTGTGCTTCTGGCCATGATCTTACTTGTGGGTCCTTGCCTGGCCCAGAGCACCGGTAATGCAAGCCTCGAAGTGATCGTGAAAGATCCAACGGGCGCTCTGATCAATAAGGCCCAGGTGCAATTAATTAAAAATGGAAAGCCTCAATCGTTTAACTCGACCAATCAGCGCGGCGAAGCACGATTCAACAAACTGCCTGCCGGGCGCTACCAGATTCACATCGAAGCCGCGGGCTTCAAGGCGCTCGATATCGACGAACTGGAACTTTCAACTGGTCCACAACGGCGCGAAGTGACGTTGGAGATCGACACGATCAAGGTCGACGTCGACGTTGAAGACGAAGCACAGGTACGAAACACGAACCCCAACGGCGCAGCGTTCACCAACGTCATGACCGCGGAACAGATCGCGCAGCTTCCCGATGATCCGGACGAGTTTGAAAACGCTATCAATCAACTCGCTGGTCCAGGCGCGCAGATGCGCGTCAACGGATTTCGCGGAGGGAAACTTCCTCCCAAGTCGCAGATTCGCGAAATCCGTTTTCGCATGAATCCGTATGCGCCCGAGAACCACGATGCGGGCCACGGCTTAGTGGATATCACCACTAAACCGGGCGTGAACACCTGGCACGGCTCATTTAATTTTGGGTTCCGAGATGAGTCGTTGAATGGCCGCCAGGTGTTCGCGCCATTTCGCGGCCCCGAACAACAGCGGCGCTTTGGCTTCTCACTCGATGGTCCACTCTGGAAAAATCACACCTCACTGTTTCTAAACGCCGATGGCTCATTGTTCTTCGACGCACGGCCGATCTTTGCGACGGTGCCGAGCGGTACAGTCTCCGATCTCGCGTATCGCCCTTCGAGACGTTTGAATCTCGACGCTCGTATCGAGCACGTGCTGACGAAGACACACACCGCGCGACTCCAGTTTCAACGCAACGCGGGCGCGCAGGACAATCTCGGCGTCGGCGACTTCGATCTGCCCGCGCGTGGTTATTCACAGGACCAGACGGAATACATCGCGCGTTTCGCCGATTCGGGTGTGTTTGGAAAGAAGTTTTTCAATGAAGTGCGTTTGCAGGCACGTTGGATCGAAACGGATGCGCGCTCAATCAGTTTAGGGCGCACGATCCTCGTACCGGGCTCTTTCAACGACGGCAGCGCGCAGCGAAGCGGCGGTCGCAAGCAGCTCGACTTTGAGCTCGCGGACAATGTCGATTACGCACTCGAAAAGCACGGCCTTCGCTTCGGTGGTCAAATCGAAGCGGGCGGTTATCGCAGTAACGAGCGCACCAATCCCTTTGGTACTTTCCAGTTTGCCGATCTCGCTGCTTACGAAGCCGGACTGCCAACACAATTCACGCAACGCATCGGCGATCCGACCGTCAAGTATAGCCAGTATCAATTTGGCTGGTACGTGCAGGACGACTTTCGCGTGCGCAAAAACTTGACGCTTAGCTATGGCGCGCGTCACGAGTTTCAGAACCACGTTCCGGGCAAATTCAATATCGCACCGCGCTTTGGTTTTGTTTGGTCGCCGAAGAAGAGCGGGTCGATCACAATACGCGGCGGCGCGGGTATTTTTTACGACTGGTTCACGGCGCAAACTTACGAGCAGACTTTGCGTGTGGACGGCCAGCGACAACGAGATCTTGTAGTCGCTAATCCCAGTTATCCGAACCCTTTCCTTGGCGGCCTGCAGACACTGCCACCAGCGAGCCGGATACAGGCCGATCCGGAGCTACAGATTCCCTACATCATTCAAAGCTCCATCGCGGTGGAAACGAACCCGTTCAAGCTGTTTCGGTTGACGACGAATTACCAGTACCAGCGCGGCGTTCACCTGCTGCACGGTCGCAATCTCAACGCGCCCGTTCCAGGGCTGGGACGGCCCGATCCGACTGCCGGCAACATCACCAACATCGAATCCTCGGCTTATCAATCAAGCCACCGGCTGATGGTTGGAATCGGACCCGGCAGGTTTGTGGGCGGCGGAAGCGGCCTGTTCTGGAATGTGAATTACCTGCTGATGAAAAATACCAACGAGGCCGACAGCCCCTTTAGTTTGCCTTCCGACAATTTCAACCTGCGCGCTGATCGTGGTCCAGCAGCGAACGACTTTCGCCATCTAATCTCAGGGTTTGTAAGCAAGCGACTGCCGCGAGGTTTTGCGATCTCGACCATATTTCAAGCCACTTCGGCACTGCCCTACAACATCACTACGGGCTTTGACGACAATGGCGACACCGTTATCAACGATCGGCCAGCAGGCGTCGGGCGCAATAGCGCGCGCGGCGCTTCACGATGGGAGATTGGATCGCGATTGAGTTGGGGAACGAATTTCGGACCCGAAGAACAGCAGACGGCTGGTGGGCCACAAATCAGGATGATTCGCGTCGGTGGTGGCGATGGCGCCGCACCACCGTCGCTCCCCGGCGCGAGCACTAAAAAGTATCGCCTCGAATTCTACGCACAGGCATTCAATCTCCTGAACCACGCCAATCTCAGCGCCTTTTCCGGAGTCCAAACATCCCCCTTCTTCGGCCAGGCCACGTCGGCACAGTCTCCACGCCGGATGGAACTCGGACTCAGGTTTAACTTCTGATCAGCGAAAATCCGTTCCAAAATCCGCATAAATCTGCGGCCCTTGCGACACGAAAATCTGTCGGCTAGAATGATGGGTTTTCGCTATGGCCATTGATCGCATCAGTGTTAGGGGCGCTCGCCAGCACAACCTAAAAAACATCAACGTCGACATCCCGCGCGATCGATTCACTGTAATTACCGGACTCTCCGGCTCAGGCAAGTCTTCCCTGGCTTTTGACACGATCTACGCCGAAGGACAGCGACGCTACGTCGAATCGCTTTCTGCGTACGCCCGCCAGTTTCTCGATCAGCTCGAAAAACCCGACGTCGACTCGGTTGATGGTCTGTCCCCGGCTATTTCCATCGAACAGAAGACGGTTTCTCG
>JAICQI010000563.1 GCA_025937955.1 Pyrinomonadaceae bacterium | reverse complement strand
CCGCACTGGGCGCTCTCCCGCCCTGGTCACTTCACCCCATACCATATTTTCCCAATCATTCCTCACTCCCCTGTTTCACCCGGTCGCTACCGCTCCCTGAACTGACCCGATCCAAGAATGATTTTGGATTTTTGAGGTAAAGCCCAAACCTATCAGGAGAACAAAATGAGCTCGAATCCGGCAGCCGGCGACACCATGTCACCTATACCAGATGATGTAATGAGTGAAAGTGAAGCCCGCATGCGAAAGGGGAAATCACAACGCGACGCAACGAAGGAAAAAATAAAGAATAAAGATTACAGAAATCTGGATACGCCGGCCCGGCGGCGTGCACGCGTAGCGCGGATGATGGGAGATCCGGTAGCTGCACCGGAAGCCGCGCGCCTGACCGGCCCGTCTCTCGAATCGATGGGCGCTGCAGACGATGTATCAGGCTTTTTGTTGGAGCGAATTATCAATGGTGAGAATTTTCTGGGCGTCAGGTTCTTAGCTTTGGGCCAACGGGCTGCTCGCGCCATTGCCCGCATTGATATTCGCACTCCCGACGGCCGCAGTGGGTCGGGCACAGGCTCCCTCGTATCGAGTCGACTACTACTGACCAATAACCATGTTCTCCAGAGTGCTGATTGGGCCAGGAGATCCAGCGTGGTCTTCGATTTTGAAGATGATCTGGAAAACAAACCGCGTCCGACGGTCGCGTTTCAACTCGATCCCGATGCGTTCTTTTTTACCAACAAGAACTTTGACTTTACGTTAGTCGCCGTAAAGACCACTGCGCTTCACACTGGAGTAAGTCTTAGTGACTATGGCTTCAATCCTCTCGACGATACGCAGGGAAAAGTAACGATTGGTGAGCCCATCAACATCATTCAGCATCCGAGTGGCTTACTGAAGCAGGTGGTACTACAGGAAAATCGTTTGCTCGATATCCCGGTGGACCCGCCAGGCTGGCTGCATTACGAGTCAGACACGATGCCGGGATCTTCAGGCGCCCCGCTCTTTAATAATCGTTGGGAAATGGTTGGGTTGCATCATTCGGGCTGGCCGAAGCGGGATGAGCAAGGCAGGATTCTAACGGTAAATAATGAACTTTGGTCGCGCGAGATGGGCGAGCTTGCAATTAAATGGCTCGGCAACGAAGGTGCGCGCGTCAGTCAAATCCTCGAGATCGTAAAAGCGGAACAAGCAGCGATGGATGCCGCGCGTAAGGCGTTGGTCACTGAATTGTTGAACCCGCCCAAGACGGGATCAGTGGTTGCTCCGACAGGGGGCAATACACCGATTGTCGTGTCTGGGCCCGCCCCCGAGTCTGTGTCTACCGACAGAAAGACGGAAGTGGTGTCTCAGTCAATTGAATCCACGGGCGTCACGATAACTCTACCGCTTCACATTACCGTTTCCGTTGGTGGTTCGCCTGTAACGTCAACACCAGTGACGACTTCTCCTGATCGCGCCGCGACGGAACCGGATGGAAACTTAACCATACCGACAGAGGAGGCGCCTGACACTGAACGCGCCGACGCGCTTAGTGAATTAGCGGAGGCAAGCACTAAGCCTTACTACGACGTCGCAGCGGATCAAGTAAAACGAACCGATTATTACCGCGACATAAACCTCGGTGGTAATCCGGATGTTCTTTACAGTTCACTCAGCACGCTCGTGGGCTCGACGCATCACACCAAGTTGTCTTACAAGCCGTCGCGCCATCTTTATCCGTGGGTTGATCTGCAACCCGACCGCAAACTTCGCAGTCTCTATACCGGAGATATCTACGAACCAAAGCAGCTGATCGAAGAGTCGTTCATCGCCGAAGCACGGTTCGAAGCCTTGTTAGAGTCGGCACTGCTCGCGGATGACGCAGAAGAATCGCTTGCGTTACTGGAAGCTCTTCCCTTGTACAACTGCGAACACACAGTGCCGCGCAATTGGTTTAAAGGCGGTCCCCTATTTTCTACTGCGGAGGGTGATCTACATCACCTGTTTACGTGTGATGGGAAGTGCAACAATTTTCGCGGGAATGTTCCGTTTTTTGATTTCGTCGATTTTGATGAGTCAGTGTTGCAGGGTTGTGGGCGCAAGGAGGAAAACAAATTCGAGCCTGCGCACGGCAAAGGAGCTGTGTCCCGCGCGGTGATGTATTTCCTGCTACGTTATCCACGGCTGATAGACGACAAGCCGGCCGAACTACAAGCGGCACGTCTCGAAACTCTTTTCCAATGGCACGAGGCAGAGGACGTCTCAGACCATGAGCGCCACCGCAACGCCGCCATCCAGGAGAAACAAGGCAACCGCAACCCGCTGATAGACTTTCCCGACCTGGCCCGCCGCATCAACTTTAAGTTGGGATTGGGTAGTTCTTAACGGCGCGTTTCAACGGTTTTCGCGGGCTTCGTTCACAGCGAGTGCGAGGAGCTTGTCGTTCATGGATAGCAAAACTTTACTGCTGAGCAGATTGCTGATCGCCGGCTCCAGATCCTCCGCAGTGCTGAGCTGAGACTTCAGCGCGGTGCGTGTGCGCGCTGAGTCGCACAGACGATAAATCTCGGCCTCCACTCCCTCAATGGTCCAACTCCGCTGACTAGCACACGGGCGCGTATCTAAGAACCGCAGGCGATCACCGTCGTCGTAAACCTGAAGCACCGGCCGCGAGCCGCGCCAGAGCTCGTTCCACTGCCTGACCTCGTACTGCAATCGTTGTTGCCCCGGCTGATCGGACAATCCGCGATGCATGTGTTGCGGCCGCTTGCTGTCCTCGAATGAATATGCGAGCCGCATCAACGCATCCTTCGACAGCGGATAGACGTAAGGATACGAACGGCTCGGTTCGAGCATGAGATCGAAATCATGCGGCCTCATGTGATACGGGCTGAAGCGATCGTAACGAACGCGAATCACACCCGTTGGTGGCTGCAAGTGAAAGATCGACGGCAGCCAGTCAGCCATGTCTGCGTACCAACTGTCTGACTCTCCGGGAATTCCACTGAGCAAATTCCACGCAACGTCGACGCCGAATTCGCAACACCATTTCAGGAGCTGGAGGTTTGTCAAAGTCGAGTTGCCTTTGGCGATCAGCGTGAGAATCCTGTCGTCGAGACTCTCAATACCGGGTTGAATGTATTTCACTCCGGCACGCGCCAGTAGTTTGACCTGTTCGCGTTTCAGATTGGCTTTCGTCTCATAGAAGATCGAGTACTTGTCTTCCGACATCGCGAGCTTTGGCAGCATCGTCTTGAAGTACGACATATCGAGGATGTTGTCGACGAATTGGATAAACTTGATTCCATAGAGCCGCTTCAGCTCCGACATTTCGTCGAGCACTCGCTCCGGTGATTTCAAGCGATACTTCATGCCCGCGCCGTTCAGGCCGCAGAAAGTGCAGTGAAACTTCTCACCCCACCAACAGCCGCGCGAGCTCTCAGCTAACAGTTCCGGCCGGATCAGGTTTGTTAACGTCGAAGCTTTGAGCGCCTGGAAGTAGTGAGAGTAATCAGGCAGCGGCAGCGAATCCATGTCGTGGATCACAGAACGCGGCGCCGCCAATGGTTGCTGTGACAGGATCGGAAAGACAGTCTTTAAATGACGTTGTGAAACAGCGCCGTCCGGCAGCGAACCCGGATCGGCGTTGCGCCCGTGGTCGAGCAACACTCTGCACAGATCGGGAAAGAGTGCGTCGGCTTCACCGGAGACGATGCAGTCTACCCATGGGAACGATTGCAGCGTCTGCACACCCATCTCACCTTCGCAGTTTGCGCCGCCCATCAACAGGATCGTGTCGGGACTTAATTCGTGAATGCGTTTGAGCAATGCCAGTGAAGCGCAGTGTTGCTGAAACACTGAACTGCAACCAACAATCTTCGGTTCTTTGGCAACGATGACGTCCGCGAGCCAATCGACATAACCTGCGCACTGCCGTCGGACCCAGACCATGTGATCTTTTCTCGCTTCGAGTTCGGCAGGGAAGCCGGTACATCGCACTTCAAGTACGAGGTTGAGGTATTCGTCGTCGTTTGTTTCATTAACTGGAAACAAACGACCGGCAAAACACCACTCACCGAGCAGATGATCGGTGGGCGCTGACTGCATCGCCTGGTAGGCAACCAAGCCGATCCTTTCCGCCAACCCGAAGTTTGCGTAAACGACCTCGCTTTGGATACCGGTATTCGCAAGTGAGGCATGCAGCAGGCCCAGCGCTATCGAAGGCCGCTGGACCTCCGCAAACGGCATCGAGACAAGAACAACGTCCATAAGAGTTCAAGCCACAAAAGGCACAAAAATTATTTAGCAGCGGAAAAAGTAGAACAACTCAGGAAATAGAACATCTCAGAATAGAACAAGTCAGGAAGAGGGGCTTGCCCCCGCTGTTAGTCGAATTCGAAGAGCGGGGGCAAGCCCCTCTTCCTGACTTGTTCTATTTTTTCTTGTTCTATTCTTCCAGGGTGTCTTTTGCGCCTTTTTGTGGCGATATTAAGCGACTTGAATTCCGGCTGCTTCGCGGTCGCCTTCGTAGAAGGTCCACGTCT
>JAICQI010000341.1 GCA_025937955.1 Pyrinomonadaceae bacterium | reverse complement strand
GTGCCTGAGTTGTCGCAGCTGGATCCAGTGGTGTAACCACCGCACCGCGTTAGATTATTCCCAGATAAGCAATGGCCCAGTTGGGATGGTTTTCACCAATAAGCGCGACGCGGTCGCCAAAAGCAATCTTCTCCTGACTGAGGCGATATGCGATGCTGCGTATCTGGGCCAACATTGAACCGAAAGTAATACTCTCCGTGCCATGTGGCCCAATTACCATCATTGCAACCTTGTCAGACCGAATACCTGCGGCCGCTACCACTCGTTGACAGAAGGTCTCGTTTTCTACTTGTTCCGCCACTACTATTTGGTAAGTTGCTTCGCTTGCGGCGTTCTTACTACTTCGACCGAGCACTTCGCATGATGGACCACGGCATTCGACACTGAACCGAGCAATAGTCGATTCCAAATACCCAACCCGCGTGAACCCATAATGATGAGATCGGCTCCCCAACTCTCCGCTTCGTCCACAATCACTTGCGCCGGTGAACCTTGAATAATCTCACTGCTGGTCCTCAACGTCGAGTCTGTGGTTGATTTCAGTTTGAGCAGCGCGCTATCTAAAGCGGCTTGGGCTGCCTGACGGAGCGTTGTCTCAAGGTTTTCAAAATAGTCAGGCGATACGGCCCACGGTTCCATTCCCACCGGTGCGGGAATTTCCACGGCGGTAATAACCTTGATTTCACTTTGAGGTGGCCACGGTCGCTTTGCCAGTTCCTCCGCTGCTGCATCGCTGTGAGCCGAACCGTCAACTGCTAATAAGATTTTCATTTCGATACTCCCTTCGCTTCCGCCTGCGATCCATAGACAAAGACCCAAGGCGTGCCGATCGCATCATGCGTTTGGCCTAATGATTATAGGAACTATGCCAGCCTCTTCCCGCGGCTGGCGCTCTGCCAAACACTCCGAATTCCCTATCCAAAGGCGTCTTGCTTTTCGCCAGCGTCGCGCAAAGCCAGTGCAGCAGAAACAGGAAACCCGGGGAAGCAAATGCTATGAATGCCCAGCCACCAATGTGGTTCCTCAGGACAAAACCGTAGACCAGATAAAAAGCCAGCAGGCTCAAGAGCGTAACGGCAGATCCCAGGCCTTCCTTCCACCAGGCGACAATCATTCCGATCGTTACGCCGATTGGAAAGAAAAGAAGCCCGGCCCATTCATCGGATGAGATCTGAGATGGATGTAAAGCCTCACCCATGAAAAGCAAGACTAATAAAGTTATGCTGGCAATGCTGCCCACCCTCGCTAACAATTCGATTACTGCCAGCGGCAAACCCAAATCAATTCTATTGGTAGACATAACGCCTCCTCGTGGCGATCGTGGTCCAGATGGACCATTGTTAGCCACTATTGTTGATAGCTCGCCAGGAACGGCGCTTACTTCATTGTGCCAATGGTGATCGTCACAACGGGCACCACCGAAGCACTCTTGTTGTACGACACCCAGAAGCGCTCCGAGTTGTAGAACACCATCCTGAACAAAGATCCGTCAGGTCTCTGCTCAAGGTCCTCGCTGATCACACTTTTGTAATCAGGCGCTCCAACCCCACCGGCATAATCGGCGGAAATCGTCACGACCTTCTGCGCGACGTAAACGATCTGCGCCGTTTCATTCGCTGAGAAGACATAAAAATCCTGTTCGTCGCTCTTCATCGCCGGCTCGCCAAGTTTTGCTCGCGCTTCCGCGGCCGTCATGCCGAGACGCACACCGCGATACTCCCTGTAAAGCGGCTGCTGAATTTGTACGTGTCTCCTCGCAACTTTCTTTGCCTCGGTTTTGGTTTGTCCACTTGCAATGGCGCCCAATAACAGAAGCAAAATTACGCCAATGGCATAGAAGATTATTTCGACGAACCGAATTTTGAATTTTTCTGTGCTGGATCTCATTTCCATCACCTCCTTCGAGGCCTTAGTTACAGTGGGTGCGGCCAGGGCCAACGCTGTGGAAGTCAACAGGAGATCAGTGCAGAAAGCGCGTCGAGTGGCGTGTGATAGTTTGTTTGCGTCATCCGCGGAGGAATCCATTTTCAATCGCTCCTCTCGCCTGACACTTCCCGTGCCTTGGCACAAATAGAAGCACCATCCCCAATAGGCGCAATGTACGTGCCGAGCAGTTTCGGCGAATCTGATAGGGAAAAGAGGGGTGGGAAGGAGATGATTGGGAAAAGTTCACCAATCAAAGCGCGAAAGCCCGCAATGGTTAAAACAGTCTGAATTACAGAGATGCTACCGAGCGGCTGAGCAGATCTACTATTCAGCAGGGAGAGGGCCGCTCTCATCAACCGCGCCCGTAGCAATAGCTTCGCCAACACCCAGCCAGAGTTGACGCAGAAAACCAAACGTAACGCTAGCCGTTTGTGAATGCCGAATCTGCGGCGGTCGTCTTGAGTACAGAGCGCAGGGCTCCAATTAGCTCGGCAGAATTAAATGGCTTTCCTATGCATCCTTGTGCGCCCGCTAGAGCTCCGGCATCTCTGTCTGCCTGCGTAAATGCGCCAGAGCAAATCAATATCGGAGTGTTTTGATCAAAAGTGCGAATCTGGCGACAGAGTTCGATTCCCGTCGCTTCCTGCATCCAATAATCCAATATTAGGGCGTCAAAGCTTTCGGTCGCGACCCGTTGTAAAACATCTGCGGCATTGTCGCTCGTAGACACACGAAAGCCAGCCGCGTGCAAGAGCGTTTGGACCAGTTCGCAGATGTCGGAGTTATCATCCGCAAAGAGTATGTGCGGTTCCATTCGCAACACACGACCTCCACAACATGAGCGACACAACTTAACGCTACGTAAGCCGATATTTATGGCGCAGTGGTCCGAGCTGTAATCGCGTCGACCGTTTACGATATATCGGAAAGATCCGCGTATGGAGCATTCGAACTCGAAACAGCACCCTGACAGTATTAAGCAAAAGATATACCCTGAACTTGCCCGACCTCAGCAGACTTCGACCCCAGGGAATACGAGTCCGCATGGCAGCTATAGTTCGTTCTTTCGCGCAACGTACTCGCGGTGAGATACAACAGACATACGAGTAAGCTTCGCGGCTAATGGTGTTGGTCTCGACGCGTTATGCCAGCCTGCTTAGTCACTGCCTGGTCCAGTTGTGAACCAAAGGATGATAAAAATAATGGTTGCTGCAATCCCTACGTCGATCGCAATCTTCGCGCCTGTCGAGAGGTTGTTGCCCTGAACGCTTTTTACCTGCGGGTAAGCCACCGTAGTAGCCAGTCCTGTTTTTCGGTTTGTGATAGAAAAGCAGTCGCCCTGGTTTTATAAACTCACGTTTCTCTGATGAATCCTGACAAGGAAAGTCTGGAATCCCCGCCACTGAGTGAGGGGCACGATTAATCCAGTACCCACGATTCAAATTGATCGTTCAGCTTGTGAGTAAAGTTCCTCAGCCGGTTGGGCAAAAGCGCGCATTGGGGAGATAAATCCCGGCAATTTCGACGCTTTTGGCTGGCACAATCATTGCGGAAAACGTACCAGAAGTTCGCGCCTTGTTCTTTGAGGCCACGTCTCATTGGCAAGGTGCACGTACTGATGATTTTTATTGTTTCAGTTTAAACGAAACTGCCGTAGACAGGAGATAGTCATGAAAAGTATAGCGTTCTTTGTATTAGTGCTTAGCGCTTTGATAATCGGCTCTGTGTCATGGGAGACCGAGGCATCGAACACAGCCCGCAAGCAAAGTGCAGTAACTAACTTCCATCGAGCTGTGGTCCTCCATGGCGTGACTCTGAAGGGTGAATATCTGTTCGTACACGATGACGCGGCAATGCAACGCGGTGAGGCCTGCACGTACGTGTATGAAGGCAATGCCCCGATTCCCAAAAAGTTGGTCGTTTCTTTCCACTGCGTTCCGGTCCAACGCATGAAGGCGAAAAACTTTATACTTCGGTCAGTCGAGACTTCACCAGGTCTTATTGAATTGCAAGAGTTCCAGTTTGCAGGAGACACTGAGGGGCATGGTGTACCGACTTCGATAGACCAGCATCTGAATAAGTAGCTGTTGCAGCCGGCGATTTTGACAGGATTTGCAGAACCTGGGAGATGACCAGGGCGGCGATTCCGCGATGCACTTTGTTTGTTTAACTTTGCAATTCTGTACATCCTGTCGATTGCCAAACTAGCGACTCGGCATAGCCTGCGGCGACGGAGCGCAGATTTCTTCATGCACACCACCCATGCCCTGGAGATCGCCAATGTCCGCGAGTACCTGGTCATCCATGTCGGGGAATGCGCGCTTCGATGACTGGTGCAATAACTCCAGTTCCCTGCGGAGCAGCGGCGTCCGCCGAGCAGGCAGTGTTTCAATCAGATTCTCCAACATCGCCCGAAGCCGCCGCATGACTTGAATGCTGTCACGGCCATAGTGGCGTATTTCAGTGACGGCTAAATGAAGGAAGTTTTCCCAATTGGGAGTGCGATACACCAGCCGCACTCTTCCGGCGCGGTCTCTTTCACGGCCTTCCGCCAAATAGCGGTTACCAACCTCGCGGAGCAGGTGATGAATCTGATCGATCGCGAGCACGGCCGTGGTCGGATCGTTGATAGCGGGCGAGAGCGCCTTGGACGCTATGTCCACAATGACGCGAAACGCGAACATTGGATCCTGCTCCAACGTACGCTCCTGGCCCAATGCCACTGATTTGCGTAATACTTCGTCACTGAGATCGCCGCCGCCCTCAAAGATTTGAAACAGCGGATCGCCGGCGGCCACGAAATCGCCGACCTGTGGGATCAACTCAATCAAACAATCGGATTGCTCTGCAAGCGACACAAGACCTTTGAGATCAAATGCGAGTACCGAACCGCCGACTAAGTTCACTATGATTCGATCCGGCTTGCCATCAAGAGCAGCAATAGGTTCCGGCGAAAGCGACTGCTGTTCGTCGAGTCGTCGGGGATAGACAGCTGCGATGACTTCACGACCCGACAAACCCACGACTCGCAAAACGGAACTTGGCCTCAGTGTCTTACCAACTCCATCGATGAAATAAAGCATGAGAGCAAGGTTGAGTAGAAAGCCGTAGGCGGCAAAATAGCCGCTTAACAACGGTACTGAATCTTCAATACGAACCAGGACGCCGACCGAAAACGTGAACGTGAAAACAAACAAAGACAGTAGCAGTTTCCTGGTGTTATTACGGTAGACGAAAGCAATGATCCGCGGCGTGAGTTGTGCACTCGCGAGTTGTACGACAAGCAGCATTGCAGAGGTGACAAGAACCACCAAAGTGAGGAGCGAGGAAGCCACCGTGGCCATGACTGTACGGGCTGTTTCAGGATCGAGGTTGCTGTGCCAGCCGAGGAATCGTTCAAAACGACTAAGCAGCGAGACGGCTATCAACCCCGCAACAATTGCAAAAGACGGATAGATCCATATCGAATTGCGAACGTACAGTTGAATACGATGTCGCACCAGCCAATTCATACAACCCGCATAAACCGCAGTCCAAACCCCTTCGATTCTACGACGCGTTTTTCGGCAAATAACTGTCAGTTCTTACAGTGGCGCCGGAAAAGCGCGAATGTGATCATTCCTCTTTCGGTCACTGAAATGCCCTTTCACAAGCTGGGCCGATTCAAATGTGTCTGGTTATTGCCCCACTCCTTGTGTTTGGACCTCAACTCGCCCGGACTAAGCGGATGGGTCTTCGAGAATATGGCACTCTAGCTGAGCAATACGTGCGGCAGTTCGATATGAAATGGTTGCGCGGTGGTGCGCCCCAGAATGAGTCAATAATTGGGAGTGCCGACATTCAGTCGCTGGCAGACCTGAGCAATAGTTATGAGGTGGTGCGAACCATGCGTCTGGTTCCTGTTACAAAGGAGACCCTCTTCCGAATCGTGCTCGCTACACTCGCGCCGATTGTTCCGCTGGCGCTTACCATGATGCCGTTGGAGGAACTGCTAAAAACTCTGGTTGGCGTTTTGTTCTAGGGACTGCCGTTTACCTAAAATTCGAACCGGGCTGTGAAAGCTTACGGTTTAGTGTACGAAGGCGGTCTTAATATTACCGCCACAATGGTGGTCCTTGCATTGACCGCCAAAGAATCACCTTCCACCCTCATGGTTGACCAGGTTGAACAGGACCGATGCGGTAAGGACGCATCATCTCGTTATCCTCGTGCTCTACTATATGGCAGTGCCAAACGAATTGACCCGGTGTGTTGAACTGGGCGCGAACGCGTGTGACCTCGCCGGGATACGCGATCACCGTATCCTTGAAGCCGGATTCCCAAGCCTCTGGCGGACGAACGTCTCCAGTGAGTTGAACCGGCACGGTGGGTTCGTCATCGTCGAGGACCATGCGTTCGCGGTTTACAACCTCAAAGGCGATTTCATGGATGTGCATCGGATGCGCATCGGCGGTCAAGTTGTAAAACTCCCAGACCTCCGTATCGCCGATGTTTGGATTCTCACTGACTGGATCAGCCCACATCTTGTGCATTGGCGTTCCCGTGTTGTCGATGTTGCCTAACAGAGCCTCAGAGGGCCCGTCAAAAACCATCGACATTTCTTCGAGAAGCGCCAGCGGTCTGGTGTTGCTTGATTCAGGTAATGG
>JAICQI010000411.1 GCA_025937955.1 Pyrinomonadaceae bacterium | reverse complement strand
TTCTTGGCTAAGGCGCTCAAGAAAAAAGAACAAGTCAGGAAGAGGGGCTTGCCCCCGCTCTGAGGTAGATTCTGTTACTTCATTTTTTGGATGATCGCGTCGGCGAATTCGGCGGTCTTGGCTGTGCCGCCAATGTCGCGCGTGCGGACTTGGCCTTCTTTGAATACTGCGAACAGCGCGTTCTCGACGCGATCGGCGGCTTCGCGCTCGCCGATGTAGCGCAACAGCATGATTCCGGATTGCAGCAGCGCCGTCGGATTCGCGATACCCTGTCCGGCGATGTCGGGGGCCGAGCCGTGCACAGCTTCGAACACCGCACCTTTCTCACCAATATTCGCTCCCGGCACTAATCCCAAACCCCCAACAAGTCCAGCACAAAGATCCGAAACAATGTCGCCGTAAAGATTCTCGAGCAGCATGATGTCAAACTGCTCGGGCCGCATCACCAGTTGCATGCACGCGTTATCAATGATCTTGTCGTCCGCTTCAATCTCAGGATAGTTCGCACTCACCTTCCGAAAACAATCAAGAAACAGCCCATCCGAAAGCTTCATGATGTTGGCTTTATGCACCGCCGTCACCTTCTTGCGCGACTCACTCCTCGCATGCTCGAAAGCAAACTTCGCGATACGCGTCGAAGCCTTCTCAGTGATGATCTTCAGACTCTCGACCACACCCGGAACAACCACATGCTCGAGGCCCGCATACAAACTCTCCGTGTTCTCCCGAACAACGATCAGATCGAGCTCCGGATAACGACACGGCACATTCGGCAACGCCCGCACCGGACGCAAATTGGCATACAGATCCAGCGTCTTGCGCAGTCCGACGTTGACCGAAGTAAACCCTTTTCCAATCGGCGTCGTGATGGGACCCTTGAGCGCGACCTTGTTACGCAGAATCGAATCGAGCAGCTCCTGTGGGAGCGTTTCGCCGAACTTTTCGAGTGCCTGCGCACCTGCGTAATGCGTCTCCCATTGGATCTCAACGCCGGACGCTTCAATGATTCGAACTACGTTGGAAGCTACTTCGGGGCCGATGCCGTCGCCTGGAATCAGTGTGATACGATGCATGGCTGGATAGTAACCAAATGGCGTCAATTAAAGGAAGTGCAAACGTTGTCATCATTGGTGGCGGCGTCATTGGTCTAACCATCGCGCGCGCACTCGCGCTGCGTGGCGTTCGTGATGTTTGTTTGGTTGAACGAGCCGGTCTCGGGTCTGAAGCATCGTTTGCCGCAGCCGGTATGCTGTTGCCACAAGTCGAGGCTGACGCTCAGGACGACTTCTTCACTCTCGCTTGTCAGAGCCGCGATCTATACCCATCGTTTGCCGCGG
This sequence comes from Pyrinomonadaceae bacterium, assembly GCA_025937955.1. GTDB lineage: Bacteria > Acidobacteriota > Blastocatellia > Pyrinomonadales > Pyrinomonadaceae > PSRF01. The sequence goes on along the minus strand of JAICQI010000411.1, from coordinate 4,440 downwards.
CCTTGCATGAAGAGACTGGTATCGATATCGAGCTCGATACGACTGGAACACTATATCTCGCCCTCACCGAACACGATCAACAAGAGATCGAAACGCGATATGACTGGCAAAGTCGCGCAGGTTTGCCCGTTGAGCTTCTCAGCGCCTCAGCAGCGCGTGAGTTAGAACCCTGCATCTCCGACTCCATCAGGGGCGCACTGCTGTTTCCAAACGACATCCAGGTCGAGAATCGTCGACTTCTCAGTGCGTTGGCTAACACCGTAAGCAAGCTCGGCGTCGAAATAGTCACGCAAACAAACGTCGACTCGTTGCTTATTGAAGGAAACTGTGTGCGGGGCGTGCAGACGAATCGCGGACGAATCGAATGTTCCCTGGCGGTGATAGCTGCTGGAAGTTGGACGAGTTTCATCAAGAGTTCGTCACCTTGTAGGATTCCCGAAATCGAGCCAGTGCGTGGCCAGATGATCTGCCTCGAGTCTAAACCGCAGTTGACTCGCCACGTCATCTACAGCCCACGCGGCTACCTCGTGCCGCGCCGGGATGGCCGCTTGCTTGCCGGTTCGACAAGCGAGCGGGTGGGCTTCGCGAAGTACGTCACGGCGGGCGGAATCGGGTCGATTCTGCGAAATGCGTTGGAGATTTCTCCAGCAATCGCGAATTTACCCATAGTCGATACCTGGGCGGGCTTGAGGCCGCATGCTGCTGGCGGTTTGCCTGTGCTTGGACGTTGTGATGAAATTGACGGGCTGTTTTACGCAACCGGGCACTACCGAAACGGAATCCTACTGGCGCCTGTGACTGGCGAGTTAGTTTCCAAAGAAATTGTTTCCTTCAAAAGATGACTTCAGTTGTTCGATCAATCCTTCTAATACTGTTGGCCACGGTGTCGACGTTTGCCCAGGGACTTGCTCCCAGCGTCAAGCCCGACCTGAAGCCTGACAACCGTCCGGCACAAGCGCTTTACGAAGACGCAAACGGGTACCTGGGACGAAAGTACCAGGAGTTCAACAAACAAAAACTTCCCTACGACGCAAAGCTCGAAGCGCAAACAAAGAAAGAGCAGAAAGATCTCGCGGTTCGGAACGCAGCGACTCTTCAAGCTCGTTCGCCTCTAGGCGCGGAAGATTTTTACTACCTCGGCCTGCTGCATCATCTCGCCGGTGATGCCGATGCGTCGCTCGCGGCGATGCGTCTCTTCCTGAAGGACGATCCTGACGGTCAAAAAGCACAGTCGGCACGAAACGTTGTCGTCCTGTATGCGATCAAGAAGGACCTGGTGCCCGAAGCGAACGCTGCGGTCGCGGCATATGCTCGACACCAGCCACAGAGCGCGGACGATCGTTATCGCATGGAACTGCTCATCACCGACGCGTACATGCGAGCGAAAGATTACGCTTCGATGGCCACGCACGCGAAGGAAATGATGGAAGCGTCGAAGAGGTTTATTGAGACGAACAAGGAAGAAGTCTTTCGTCGCGACGAGATGCTGTTGAAGTCGGCGGTACTTCTTGCAGACGCTTACGCCAGAACCAACCAGAAAGATCTGGCGCTCGCGACGTTGAACGACCTGCGACGCTTGTCGATCCAGTTACCGTCAGCAAGTCTCTACAAGAATGTGACGATGCGACTGATGCGCCTCGATCCTGCGCTTGATCCGGGTCAACTGTTTGATGCCGGCCTGGTGTCAAAAAAACCCTTGCCGGAACTCGTTGACAGTGAGTGGATTGAACAGCAGCCGGTGAAGCTGACCGATCTTCGCGGGAAGGTTGTGTTGCTCGACTTTTGGGCGCCGTGGTGTGGTCCATGCCGTTACACGTTGCCGAACATGTCGCGCTGGCAGACGACATTTAAAGACAAGGGATTCGTGATCCTGGGCCTGACCAAGTACTATGGACACGGCGGCGGCGAAGCTTTGTCGCCACCTGAAGAACTCGTTTATTTGCGGGAATTCAGAAAACAAAACCGCTTGCCCTATGGCTTTGTGGTGTCGGATTCAAACACGAACGAATTCAACTACGGCGTGTTTTCGATTCCAACGTCGTATCTAATCGATCGCAAAGGCGTGGTGCGTTACATCTCCCTGGGCGCCAGCGAACAAGAGATCGCATTGCTCGGGGAAATGATTAAGAAGTTGATTGAAGAGAAGTGAGCCACAAAAAAGCACATAAGGCACATAAATTATTCTGAGCCGTTTGTGCCTTTTTTGCGGCTAATAAAACAATGGACGAAGGCATTACATTAAATATCGCGATTTCATTCGCTGCGGGCGTACTCTCGTTTCTGTCACCATGCGTGTTGCCGCTGGTGCCGGGTTACATCTCGTTAATCTCCGGCGTCAGTATCGACGGGCTGAAAGAAGGGACAACCAATCGCCGCGCGGTGATTATCAACTCGCTGGCTTTCAACGCCGGGTTATCGGTGATCTTTCTTATTCTCGGCACGACGGCGGGATTAGTTGGCGCGGCGATCACCAGTAACCCGTGGGTCAGAATCATTGGCGGTATCGTAATCATCGCCTTCGGTTTGCAACTGATCGGCCTGCTCAAGATATCCGCACTCTACAAAGACACACGCTTCTTTTCCGACGACAAACCTCGCGGTGTGTTCGGCTCAGCCGCTTTGGGAATGGCATTCGCCGCCGGCTGGACTCCATGCATTGGTCCAATACTCGGCGGCATCATCGGTCTGGCAGCCACGAGCGGTGGTTGGCGCAGTGGCCTCGTACTTTCGGCGTTCTATTCCGCCGGATTGGCAGTGCCGTTTCTTCTGACAGGCCTCGGCATCAACCAGTTTCTGAGCTTCTATAAAAACTTTCGGAGACATTTGCACAAGGTTGAGGTCCTTTCAGGCATCGTGCTGATCGTTGTCGGCCTGCTTGTCATGAGCGGCCAATCGACGTTGCTGACCAGCTCGAGATTATTGGCCTGGGTTCCAAACCTTGAAGGCTTGCTCAAGCTCAAGACTAAAACGCCACCACCTGAGCCACCCGCCGCAAACACAAAATACGAAGCCGTGCCGGACGTCGAGTTCCAAACACTCGGCGGCAAACCGTTTCGTTTAAAAGAACTCGAGGGCCAGGTGGTGCTGCTGAACTTCTGGGCCACCTGGTGCATCCCTTGCCGCGAGGAGATTCCGGCGCTGAACACTTTGCAGAACGAACTGCAGGCGCAGGGATTGAAGATCATCGGCGCGACGCTGGAAGATAGCGCAGAGGATGTGAACACATATCAGCAGGAAGTAGAAAAGTTTGAATACGAGGTCTTGCTGGGCGGCAGCGATGCGAAAGTAAAATTTGCCGCGGCACAATTGCCGACAACTTACGTGATCGATCGACAGGGACGCATTCGCCAAAAGATCATTGGGGCCAGAGATAAGGCTGGATGGGAAGCGGCAGTGAAGCCGCTGCTCGCCGAAACGCCCGCAACTGCCAGTGCCGCTAATTAACGCAAGTAGTTGATGGAGTAACACCATGAGGAAACTATCACTCGTCCTCTCCCTTTTCACGCTCGTCGTTTCAGCTTCCATTGCGCGCGCTCAGAGCCATGAGTACTCGCCACTGGTTGAGAAGACAGTGAATTACAAAAACTGGAAGCTGCAGAACCTCGTGACGAAGGAGCCCGAAGATTTGCGCACGGTGATAGCCGGGAAGAAACTGGTGATGATTGTTTACTTCGCACCCTGGTGTGGAAACTGGAAGTACGAGGCGCCCATCGCTGCGAAGTTGCATGAGAAGTACAAGGCGCAGGGCTTTCAGGTTATCGGTATCAGCGAATACGCGCCGGCCACGGACACCGCCACCTACTTTGGTGGAAAAGAGCCGCCGTATCCAATTTTCGTCGAATCAGAATCGAGGGAAGACAAGCAAAAGACAGCGCATTACGGTTACCGGCAGCTCACGGGCGACACACGTAACTGGGGTTCACCATGGAACATCTTTCTTGAGCCTGACAAGGTGAACGCGACAGGTGAAGTGCTAACAGAAAAGGCGTGGGTCGTAAACGGCGAGCTGATCGAAGATGAAGTTGATAAGTTTATCGCGTCAAAACTAGGCCCCCCTGCCTCTGCCACAGTGATTCAGCCGTGTAAGCCTGAATGAACCTTCGCGTCCTTTACCACGGCCACTGCTTCGACGGAGTTGCATCCGCAGCGACTTTCACTCGCTTCTATAAAGAACGGATCCATCCGGAAGCCGAAGTCCGCTATACGGGCCTGCTGCACCGTCCCGGCAACTTGTTTGACCTGGCGATGTTTGATTCCGACGAGAATGCGATCGTCGATTTCAAATACGCAGCTTCCGAGAAACTTACATGGTGGTTTGATCACCATGAATCCGCCTTCTTGACTCCTGAAGACGAAGCCCACTTCCGCGCCGACACCTCAGGCCGGAAGTTTCTCGATCCTGACAGGAAATCGTGTACGGAGTTTATCGCCGACGTTGCC
>JAICQI010000680.1 GCA_025937955.1 Pyrinomonadaceae bacterium | reverse complement strand
TTGTGCATCGCGATATTAAACCAGAGAACATCATGCGACGCCGAGACGGCCTAGTGAAGATTCTCGACTTCGGCATCGCTAAACTGCTGGAGCCTGAGACACCTGAGGGCTTGCATGACACTAAAGGCTTCCGCACGCACACAGAAGCGGGCCTGGTGATGGGAACCGCGCACTACATGTCGCCGGAGCAGGCACGCGCGCTTCAGGTTGATAAATGCACGGACATCTGGAGTCTCGGCGTGGTCCTTTATGAACTGCTTACCGGGCGGCTGCCGTTCAGCGGCGCCACACGCATGGACACAATGGTCGCCGTTCTGGATCGCGAACCCGCGCCGTTATCTCAAGTCGCGAATAAGTTTTATTCATCCGCGCCGCTGTTGCAGTCGATCATCGATAGGTGTCTGCGCAAGGAGACAACAGAGCGTTATCAAACGGCTGGTGAGTTGCTTGCGGATTTGAAGAATGCGAGAAAGCAACTCAACAACCCTATCCCGTCCATCAACAACAGCGAACAAGATTCACCTGTGCATGCGAAGTACTCATCGCGGCTTACCTGGACCATGCTCGCGTTGGTTGCATTACTGATAGCGGTCGCGGCTGGAACTATTCTTTACAAACAGTCGTTCCCGGCAGCCGAGCCCACGACGTTGGAAACAACCGCCGTACCCGCAAAACCTTATTTGCAAATGAGCGAGCGTGAGCAACTCGAATTCATCGCTACGCAGGGACAACGCATCTCCGCAATGATGAGCGATCGTCCGGAGAAGCTTAATGACGACGCCGTACGTGTTATCAAGGCGTATGTGGACCGCGACGCAGCTCGCATCGCTCGGCCATCGCGTACCGGTGCGGAACCTATGCGTGCAGTTTACGAGCGCGCACGGCCGTATGTGCCGGTGATTGCTCGTTCGTTTGCGGCTCGCAAAGTTCCGATCGTCATCGGCATCTATTTGCCCGTGATTGAATCCGCCTATCACGAGTGCCCGGAGAGTGATTTTGGCGCCAGAGGTCTGTTTCAGTTCCTTCCTTCGACGGCGAAGAATTACGGTGTGCGTCGAGAGGAGATGTGTGACGTCAAAAAGATGTCGGATGCTGCCGCACACTACATCGCCGATCGCATGGCGGAACTCGGTGAGGATTCTGGTAGCGTGACCCTGGTGTTGCTTAGCTATAACCGCGGCGAGGAATGGGTGCGCGACACGTTGCGGCAACTACGAGGCACGCAAAACTACGAAAGAAACTTCTGGACGCTCTTCGCTAATCACGACACATTGGATGAAGACTTTCGTAAAGAAAGCGCGGGCTACGTCCCGAGCTTCTTCGCCGCCGCCATCATTGGCGAGAACCCGGCGGCCTTTGGACTGCAAACACCTCCTCTCTCGACTTTATCATCCACAGAAAAGCGCAGCTGATCTGGATTCAGATCCGAGTTACACGCGGTTATAGTTCACGAACGGCATTTTCAAGAGACCATCCAGGGTCTGCCTCTCTTTAATGTCGAAGCCGTCAAGACCATAATTGAGCTTGCGAAAATCGATTGAACTCGTGTATGTGCCGAAAAGTCTGTCCCAAAGGGAGAAGATATTGGAATAGTTTGAATCTGTTTCTCTTTGATCGCGCGAGTGATGGACCTTGTGCATGTTTGGCGTCACTACCAATAGCCGCAACAAGCGATCGACTCGAAGGTTGAGTCGAATGTTGGCATGCTCCAGTTCTGCGTTGAGCCCTGAAAGGAGCAAGTACATCACGACGACCCAGAGCGGGATTCCGAACGTTACAATTGCAGCTAACTGCCAGATGATTCGCCAAACAGTTTCGCCTGGATGTTGACGAAAGGCAGTGGTGACATCAACTGCGTTCTCAGAGTGATGGACGCGATGGAACTGCCAACCAAGCCACGATTTGTGCAACAGAACGTGAGCGAAATAGGCAAAGAGATCTAACGCCAGCACACCAAAGAGGATCTGAGCCCATGATGGCAGAACTAAGAAAGCGAATAACCCGATTCCATTACGAACAGTGAAGCCGGCCAGATATGCTGAAGAAAACGAGAGGCTCAGATTGGTGATCACAAGCATCAGCGTCAACGCTACGTTCGGCATTGCATGTCGCACTCGACCGTAACGAAAGCGGTAAAGCGGAATGATCGACTCCAGCGTCCAAAGTAAACCGCACAACACAATTAGCATTACTAATCGCGCTTGATCTGTCAGCAAAGCTTGCATGATTCTCAACTCCAATTACTTTCGACCGGCGACTGTTTCCACTCTGCGATTTACCTCATCCCAATTCACATTTTGCATGAAAGCATCGACGTATTTCGCCGCCGCAGCGCCATAGTCCATGTGATACGCGTGTTCATACATATCGAGCGCCAACAGCGGATAGCCCATCGGCGCGTTGTGCATGTGATCCCAGGCCCAGTAGTTATGAACTTCACCCGTGTGCAGGTTGTAGGAAAGAATGGTCCAGCCCGAGCCACCGCCGAGTGCATTGGCGGTCTTCTTAAACTCCAATTCCCACTGCTCGTAGCTTCCGAACCATTGTTTGATCAGCTCAAGAGCCTTACCACTGGCTTTGCCATCACCGCCCAGGTTAGCGAAATAATTTTCGTGCAACACAACCGAACCTGTGCGGACCAGCTCCTCGCGTTTCAAGTCACCATAGATGTAAGGCGGCAGATCTTTGTCCGGTAGCATCGCGGCGAGTCGTTGCTCGATCGTGTTCAATGCTTTAACAGCACCTCCATAGTTGTTTTCCCAGTGTGACCGGATCAACTTTTCAGATAAGCCTTTGAGCTTTGCCGGATCGAACGGCAGCGGTTTCGGTGCGTGTTGTCCCAGGAAAGCTTTAGCTACGGGTGAAGTGTTTTGCCCGATGATTTCGTCCACGGGTGAAAACCCTGCGAGTGCCAAACTCGCACCACCGGTTGCTAAAGTCGAGATTACTTTTCGGCGTGATACTGCTTTCATTTTTCGTTCTACCTCCCTGGTTATTCGTATCTCAACGCGACTAGTGGATCGACTTTTGTTGCGCGTCGTGCCGGGATGAAGCATGCCAACAATGCGACGACGATCAAAACGATAGAGGAAATGCCAAAAGTCATTAGATCCGTGGGCGCTACCGCAAACAGAAGACTCCTCATTAGACGTGTGACCAGTATCGCTCCGACAGTCCCAATTGCTACACCTATCAGCGTTAATTTCATTCCCTGACCCATCATCAAACGCAGGATGTGTCGAGGCGTGGCGCCGAGTGCGAGACGAATCCCAATCTCTCTCGTGCGTTGCGAAACTAGATAGGCGATCACTGCATACAAACCGGCGGCAGCCAGCAGCAATGCCGTTACTGCAAAGATCGCTATCAACTCCATATTGAATCTGCGTGCAGCCACCGCCGCAGCTAGAAACTGGTGCATGGGTCTGACTCCCGCTGTCGCCACATCAACGTCCACGTTGCGGAGCTCTCGGCGCACCGTTGATACAAGGACCTCGGGCTCTATTCCGGTGCGCACGACGAGGCTGAGATTGTTTGCCATGAACGGCACCGCAGATTTTGGTGCTTGCGGAATGGGTCCGTAGAGGGTCGGCATCGGTTCGTCGGTGAGGCCCATGTGCTTGACGTCTTCGACGATGCCGACGACTTCGTACTCGCGCGGCGGATTTCCGTCACCCATGTTGATCAGAATGTGCGCACCCAACGGATCTTG
>JAICQI010000109.1 GCA_025937955.1 Pyrinomonadaceae bacterium | reverse complement strand
TCAACTGCTCGGCGGCCGCGATGTACATAGCCGTCGGAAACGTATCGTTTGACGACTGCGACATGTTCACGTCGTCATTGGGATGAATCGGCTGTTTGCTGCCCATGACGCCGCCGGCAAGCTCGATCGCGCGGTTCGAGATTACCTCATTGGCGTTCATGTTGGTTTGCGTGCCGCTGCCGGTTTGCCAGACGCGCAACGGGAAGTGATCGTCAAGTTTTCCGGCGATTACTTCATCACAAGCGCGCACGATCAGCTCCGCTTTGTCGTGCGGTAGCTTGCCGAGCTCTTCGTTCACGAGGGCAGCCGCTTTTTTGAGGATTCCCAGCGCGCGGATCATCTCGCGCGGCATGCGGTCGTTGCCGATGTTGAAGTGGTGCAGCGACCGTTCGGTTTGCGCGCCCCAGTAGCGATCTGCGAGTACCTCGATGGACCCCATCGAGTCGGTTTCTATTCTGGTTTTAGCGGATTGTTCAGGGGACAGTTGAGCCATCGTGGCTAGTGTAATCGAAAAGGCCTCCGACACACTATTGCGTCGGAATAAGTTAGCCGCGGATTTACGCGGATAAACGCAGATCTGCGTTCATCTTCGTTCATCCGCGGCTAAATTAATTAACGACCTATCGCGTCGCCGACGTCCTCGATCGCTTCTCCAACTTTCCTTCGGGCTTTCCCGAAGCCTTCCTCAACTTTGCCGCCCGCATGATCCGCGCGGCCCTCGGCCTCGAGTTCCTCGTCGTCGATAGCTCTGCCAATCGTCTCCTTGGTTTTGCCTTTAGCCTGATCCCATTTTCCTTCGATCTCGTCTTTATTCGGTAAACCCATTGCTAACCCTCCTTATGTATTGTTATTCAGTGCGAACGTGCTCACCACCAAGATCACCAAGCAGATCTTCAAGTCGATCTACCTCTTCATCGGAACGTGCTTCAACGCCGATCAGAATCCCGCCGCCCTTGATTCCGGCCTCATACACTTTCGCGCGATATTCCGGAATGCCGGCTCCAACCAGGGCGCCAATCAATCCGCCAGCGGCTCCACCTGCGCCCGCGCCTGCGAGTGCGGCAGCAATCGGACCTGCAATCACCAGATTGATTCCTGGCAAGAACAGGGTCGTACCCACCGCCGCAATCGCTGCGAGCACCGCGCCTATAGTTCCACCAACCGCGCTGCCGATGCCCAAACCATCAGCAGCATGGGAGCGTGTTTGAATCGCAAATTCTTTCGAGTGCGTCGCGTCTGACATGAGCACGCTGATGTCGTCTCGTGTGAAGCCGTGCTTCAGGAGCGCGTCAACAGCGGCCTCTGCAGATACCTTGCTCTTAAAGAGTGCTGTTACTAGTCTTGCCGTGTTGGCCATACAATCCTCCCCAACAAACAGTTGTTGAAGAGTCAAATTGGCAACAGGTGTGCCAGCACGAATTGCTCGAATTATCGCGATAATGTGAGGTTTAGCTGTTTGAGTTTAGTACAGGAAAATAGGTCCTATCGGACGTAATAGGACCTATTAAAGCTTATCGATCTTCGCTGCGAGGATGAAATCGCTCTCGGTCAGCCCGTTGATCTTGTGAGTCCAGATCGAGATCTCTGCCTGTCCCCATCCAAAACAAATATCCGGATGATGCCCCTGCTCCTCCGCGAGGTCTCCAACCCGATTCACAAACGTTTGCGCTTCGCGAAAGTTTGAGAATCGATAACTCTTCTTCAGATGGTGCTCATTAACCACTTCCCATCCATCCAGCTCCGGGATCAGCTTCGCGATCTCTTCTCCCGTCAGTGGCGGCACACCGCCCCGACACGGCACACATTCTTTTTGTGATAGTCCGCTCATAAATTCACCAACGCCTTCTTCAACATTGCGATTTGTCCCGCGTGATACAGATCGTGCTGCACGCCACCATGAAGCGTCACGTAAACAGTCGAAAACGGCGTGCTCGAGTTAACAATGATTGGTTCGTTCAGCCGCGACTCGTCGAGGTTCGCAATTGCGTCCAACAGCTCGCGATGAGTATCGACCAAATACTTCTTCGTGTTCTCCCAGGCTGTTTCGCTGGTGTCGTAGATGGGCCGCCAATCTTCTTCATCGCTGAGTTGCGCCGGATCGCCCTGGAGACGTCGCAAGCAGGCGCGCTCCCATGCAGCGATGTGAAGCGTCAAATCCCAGATCGAATGAGCGCCGGGGATCGGGTGCGCGGCGGCTTGCTGCGCGGTAACTCCATCTAGCAAAGCGAGCACTGATGGTCCATGCCAGGCTTCACCTTCAAAGGCGCGACGAAACTGGTCGATGATGCGATCCACTTCCGTGATGGATCGTTGTTCCATAGGCGTCATCGTTTTATTCCTCCGGTTCCCAGATTCTACAATTTCCGTTGATTGCATGATAGGCTACGTCTCACCAATTCAAATCTCAACTGTGCGAGACGATAACAAACAAACTTCTACACTCAAGCAGGTAGCAATTTTCTGCGACGGCTCGAGCCTGGGCAACGGCCAGGAGGTGAGTCGCGCCGCGGCTGTGGCGTTGTTGGGATACAAAGGCTACTGGCGCGCCGTCGGCGAATATCTGGGCAAGGCGACAAATCAACAGGCTGAAATCGCGGCGGCTGCGGTTGGTCTCGAATCGTTGCGACAACCGTGTGCAGTTAGTATTTTTACTGACTCGCGCTACGTCGTCGAAACGATGAACGGTCGCTTTCGACGCAAGGCAAACCTCCCGTGGTGGGAGCGATTGGATCGCGCCGCCGCGACTCACAAAATCCGTTGGGAATGGACACGCGGACATGCGGGTCATTTGCTGCAGGAAGCTGCCGACAAAGCTGCTCGACGCATTGCCGCCGCCGGGCATGTTGATGAGGCGATCTTGCGCGACGCCGAAGATACAGTGGGCACGATAGAACCTTAGCCACAGATTCACGCCGATGAATACAGATTTGACTTCATCCGCCTGCTCCGTGAAAATCTGTGGCTCGAATGCTCAGAACTAAAGCCCTCATCCTGATCTGTTTCCTGTTTGCGCCTGTGGCGCAGGCCCAGGATCCTTTCCGTGGCTGGCAGTGGCAAAACCCTTTGCCACAAGGCAATTCCATTAGTGCCATCCGTTTTTCAACGGACAAAAAGCGTGGTTGGGCGGTCGGCTCGAACGGAGTGGTGCTGACGACAAACAACGGCGGTTTTGAGTGGGAAGAGCAGGAAAGCCCTGCCAACACAACGCTTTACGGACTCTACGTCAAGGATCGCTCGCGAGTAGTTGTTACAGGGGCGCGCGGCGTCGTGCTAACCACCAACAACGGCGGATCGAAATGGGTGCTGCGTCCGAGCGGTGTGCGCGATCATCTCTTCGCCGTGACCTTTGCGCCCAAGAATCCGTTGCTCGGTTGGGCGGTGGGCACGTTCGGATCGATCATCGCCACCACCGACGGCGGCAAGACCTGGAAACCACAGACCAGCCACACCTCATCGCACCTTTTTTCGATCGCGTTTGCCGATGCGAAGAACGGCATCACCGTAGGCTCGAAGGGAACGATTCTCATCACGTCAAATGGCGGCGACGACTGGAAGCCGTTAAAGAAACTGACTGAGTTTCCGCTCACCGGCGTCACGTTCACGACAGACAATAAAGCCACCGCCGTCGGTTACCGCGGCACGATCCTCCAAACCGAAGACAGCGGCGAGTCATGGACCATCAAACCGGCGCTGGTCACTACCGATCTCTACAGCGTTTACTTTATCGATGAGACGCACGGCTGGGCCGCGGGCGACAGCGGCGTTGTGTTAACCACCGGCGACGGCGGCAACATCTGGCTACCCGTAAACGTCCGCACTGGACCACGTCTCGCGACGCTCTACTTCTCTGATGAATCGATCGGTTGGGCCGCGGGCGCCGATGGGCTCGTCGTGCGCACCGATGATGGCGGTCTGTCGTGGCAGCGACTCACCGATGGCGGGCGCGACGATCTGGCCAATATTTACTTTATCGACAACTCGCACGGTTGGGCCGTCGGCGCGCGCGGCCGGATTCTGTTCACGAACACCGGCGGTAAGAGTTGGACCGTCCGACCTTCCGGGACCACGGCGCAACTAAACGCTATCAGCTTCACAAGTGAGAAGTCGGGTTGGGTTGTCGGAGACAAAGGCACCATTCTTCACTCTGTGAACGGCGGCGTCACGTGGAGCACGATTATGAGCCCGGTGACAGAAGACCTGTTTGGCGTCTCCTTTGTTTCACCGGAAGAGGGATGGGTCGTCGGCGCACGAGGCGCGATCTGGCATACGAAGGATACCGGTGTGAGCTGGCAGTTTCAGCAGACCAACGCGCTGAACTGGCTCGAGGACGTGAAGTTTGTCGATCCGTTGCACGGCGTGGCGGTGGGCTCGGGCGGAACGATCCTGCGCACGGACGATGGTGGCGAACACTGGAAGCGCGTTGATCGCAACCTGAAGGAGTGGTTGTACGCCGTAGCTTTTGCCGACGCGCAACGCGGTTACGTTGTGGGCGCGCGCGGAATCGTGCTGCGTACCGACGACGGCGGGGAAACGTGGAGGGATCTCGAGAGTGGCGTCAATGGAAACCTGTTTGGCGTGGCGCTGGCGAGCCGTAACGATGTGCTGGTTGTTGGCGAACAGGGGAGCATCATTCACAGCGATGACGGCGGGCAGACGTGGAAGATTCAGCCGTCGATTACGAATTCGTCGTTGTTCTCGATTGCTTACCGGGGCGGAACGAATGTTTGGGTGGCGGGGCGTGGCGGCGCGATCCTGCGACGCGTCGATCCGATTGCGACGGTGGGCATTCCGGTGACGAAGTTGCCGCCGATAATGAGAGGCTCAGCGAAATTAGAGGACGAGCCGATTGATCCCAACGATATCCCGAAAGCCGTTCCACCAAAGAAGCCAGTCCGACCGTAGAAGAAATTTAGCCACAGATTTACGCGGATGAACACAGATCTGATTTCTGATCCGCGTTCATCTGCGTAACTCTGCGGCTAAACTCTAACAGGGTGTTCTTTCGCGTAGGAGTAGGCGCAGTAGGCGGAGACGAGGTGGCAGATCCAGCCTAGTGTCCCGCCTGTTCCGATCCAGAAGCCTGGCGTAAAAATCAGCCACAAAATACCGGCCAGGATGCGACCGTTGTAGAGCTGCCCAACTCCCGGAACAAGTAAACTCAGAATTCCCGCCAAAACCGGATCGCGCATCGTCTCAAGCTACCTCCACAGTGGAAGCTCATACGACACCAACTCTTGTTTTGTTCGTCGCTATCTCTCGCCGTCGCGCCGCACGTCAACAATCTCGCCGCGGAACGTTTTCAGCATCTGCTGCACGACCGGGCTGTTCTCCGCCATGTCGCGCAAGCGCTGCTTTTCCAGCCGTTCTTCGTCCTCGCGGCCGAGTGGTTCACCATCAGCCTTCGGATCTTTGACGATGATCCGTATGCCAATCTCTTTACCAGTGACCTCGCGGCAGGCTTCGCGCACAAACTTCACGTTCTCAGGCTTCGAGAGTGTGTCGCGGAAATGCCGTGCGTCGGGCGCAAACTCAATACACAGCTCGCTGTCTTCAAACACTGTCGACTGCGCCGATTCGAGCGCGGTCACCAGCAACATCTTTCGCTGCGTCTCCAAAGCGGCTTTGACTCGTTCGATCGTTGAGATCTCTGTAGGCGGCATTGGCGATTCTAGTCGTTCTTCTGCCGGTCGCTCGAGTGCGGGTGAAACTGCCGTCGCGGCAAAAGAAGATCCGGCCGGTCGTGAGCTCGCCACGGATCGCTCGGGATTGATCTTGCCGGGCGTTCCTGAACTGCCGCTCGAACCCGACGCCGTTCTGGTTGATGGCTGACCGCCGAGATTGTTTTCGAGTGTAGCGAGGCGTTGAATGATCTCGCTGATACTCTCAACTCCACGTAGCTCCATCAGTTTTACGATGCCGATTTCCAACTGGTAACGAGGCTGAGTCGCAGCGCGCAGTTTTGTTTCGGTTTCGGCGAGCGAATGAAAGAAGCGCACCAGGTCTGACTCGGAAAACAACTCCGCCTGCCGCTTCAGCTCCTGCGGTTCGCACACGGCCGCTTCCAGCAGCTCTTCGTTTCCCGAAACTTTCGTCACCAGCAGATCGCGGAAATGCGCGAGCAGATCGCGACAGAAGTTTCGCAGATCGTGACCGCGCATCACGATGTCGTCCACCGCGGCGATTGCTTCCGCGGGTTTGTTGGCGTCAATGCTGTCGATGATGCGTTTGAGAATGTCAGCGCCCGCAACGCCGAGCGCCATTTCTACGTCTTCTTTCTTGATCTTGTCGCCCGCAAAACTGATCACCTGATCCAGTGCTGACTGCGCGTCGCGCATCGATCCTTCGCCAGTGCGTGCGATCTCGCGCAGCGCATCGTCAGGAATAAAAATCTTTTCAGCTTTCGCGATTAGTTTCAGCCGTTCGAGGATCTTGGCGGTTGCAATCGTGCGAAACTCAAACTGCTGGCAGCGAGACAGGATCGTCTCGGGAACTTTGTGACGCTCGGTCGTGGCCATGATAAAGACCACGCGCGGTGGTGGTTCTTCCAGAGTCTTCAACAGGGCGTTGAAAGCAGCTCCGGAAAGCATGTGAACTTCGTCGATGATGAAGACCTTGTAACGGTCGCGTGCGGGCGCGATACCCACGCTCGCGATGATCGCTTCGCGCACGTTGTCTACACCGGTGTTTGAAGCAGCGTCGATCTCCTGGACGTCGATCGAGCGGCTCTCGGTAATCTCACGACACGACGGACACTGCTCCGGATCGTCCGAACGACACGGCGTCGGCGTTGGCTGCTTCGCCTTGTGACAGTTCAACGCTTTCGCAAGCAAACGGGCGCTCGTCGTTTTGCCGACGCCACGAGCGCCCGAAAACAGGTAAGCGTGATGAAGCCGCTGATGCTCGATGGCGTTGCGGAGCGTGCGTGTGATTGGTTCCTGACCCGTTACTTCGTCAAACGTCTGCGGTCGCCACTTGCGAGCGATTACTTGATAGGCCATCGATGTGTAGAGACTAGTTTCCTTCTGTGATCGGAGTTCTTTCCATTGTCGGTTTTGGAAAAGTTTTCAGCACCCTGTAAACGATGATAAGACTTCCATCGGTGTCTTGTCGGACGACGCGAAACACGACCAAGATGTCAGATCTGTCAACCGAGATCGATCGCAACAGATACGTGTTTGAGACTTTAGCCAGTATGCGGTCCTTGAAGGTTATCCCCGAAAGCTCGATACCCTGCCAGAGCTTGCGCTGCACGGCACGGACCTCAGGCTCTTTTACCGGCGGCGTATAGTCCAACAATGCGCGCGTCGCAGCATGATCGTTCGCCACTTGCTCGAGCGGAACGTCCCCGAGGTTCAAAAGCATTCCGTAATCAGCGCCCGCAAAACCGGCCGATAGCTGCTCCTGTGCCAGTTCAATGTCCGAGCCGTACCCGTATTCATGAGTCTTACGAACGAACGAGTAATAAGCGCCACCACCGCGGATTGCGAGGGCTCTCTTGGCGTTTCCGTCGTATGTCTCGCGGGGTAACAACCGGATAATTCCGGTCTGAGGCTGACTCAAAAAGGCAGCAAACTCCTCGCGGTCTGAGTCGGCAACAGCAAGGACTTTCTGCTCCAGCACGGCGAGTTCAGCGCGCTTTGCTTCGATCTGCTTGATGACGTCATCGCGAGATTGCGTTTGCGCCGAGACGGAAAACGCGCTTAGGACAAGCGTGAAGATGAAAGCTGTAGCTAAATAGATCTTTTTCATCGGGACTCAACCTCCTCTGTTTGAGCAAAGCCAAGGGAGAGGGTTAGTTGTGAGACTACTACGCGTTGTAAAGCTGATCTGGCCAGACCCCGGACTTTCCCGCAACACACGCTGCCGTTGCTACCGTTGCTCCGTTCCCGGCCTGGCGGGGTTCACAAGGCTAGCGTTGTGCGGAGCCCGGGATCTGATATCTAAATCTCCGTCTTTCGATGCGCGATCATCCGCAACAGTGCATTGATGCCGAGATGAAGCAGCGCATACGAGATTATCGCTACTACGACCGGCAGGAGCAATGTGTGACCGGCATCGGTGCTTGGACTGGCGACAATCCCCCGAAAAGGAGCGTAAAAGGGATTGCTGACCGTCACAATAAACTGCACGAACCCGGCGCTGCTGCGCGCCGCCAGCAAGGCCAGCAGGAAACGCATCCCGAGAAGCGCGTAGATTACCCAGAAGATGTAATCGACAACCT
This sequence comes from Pyrinomonadaceae bacterium, assembly GCA_025937955.1. Classification (GTDB taxonomy): domain Bacteria; phylum Acidobacteriota; class Blastocatellia; order Pyrinomonadales; family Pyrinomonadaceae; genus PSRF01. Next base: position 3,243 of record JAICQI010000109.1, on the reverse strand, counting down.
GGGAAACTCGCGCCAGCCCGCGGCCGCGTTCGACTTCGCGCTCAGTGTCAACGACCTCGTTAACAGCCTTCGATCGGAATTCACCGGCGACTTGATCAATACGCTGCGCTTCGCCCGGCGTTCCTTTTGTTGCGGCACGTTCGCCGATTTCGGACTGAACTTCGCCCTCAACCTGACTCTTTACCGTCTCGTGTTGTGCCGCACGTCTTGCTTCGTCAATTGCCAACTTTTCGTCGCTCATCGCATACCCCAACCAACAGAGTGTGTGTATTGTGGGGGCGTCGGGGAAACGATATCTGGCGGAGAGGGTGGGATTCGAACCCACGGAACGGTTTCCCGTTCACAGCATTTCCAGTGCTGCCAGTTCAACCACTCCTGCACCTCTCCTGAATCAGCCGCAAAAAAGCACAAAATTCACAAAAATTTTTTTGAGGTTTTTGTGCCTTTTTGTGGCTAAAAACTGTGGCGGAGAGGGTGGGATTCGAACCCACGGTGGGCGTAAACCCACTCCGGTTTTCGAGACCGGTGCACTAATCCACTATGCGACCTCTCCGCGTTTGGAAAAACTCCTGCATCAGCGCGCGGCATTCCGCTTCCAATACGCCCGCGCTGACCTCGATCCGGTGATTCAGGAAATCCGTGTCGCAGATTCGAAAGCGACTCGCCACCGCACCTGCCCGCTCATCCGGCGCGCCGTAAACTAAACGCCGCACGCGCGCCTGTATTAAAGCCCCGGCGCACATCGCGCATGGCTCGATCGTCGAGTAAACATCCACGCCCGTCAGCCGGTAGTTTCCCAGCTTCCTGGCGGCCTCGCGAAGAGCAACGATTTCAGCGTGGGCTGTGGGATCGCAGTCGGTACGCGTTCGATTTCCGGAAACAGCGACGAGTTTGTTTTCGCTAACGATGCAAGTGCCGATGGGCACCTCGCCGTTTGCCTGCGCTTCGCGAGCGGCGGCCAGCGCTTGCCGCATCCATTGCTCGTCAAAGTCTAATTCCGCGGCGCTCATCACCAGCGATTCTACGTCCTTCAAACAACCGAGCGGCCAATATATGGCAAAAAGAAGGTTTCACGCAAAGGCGCAAAGACGCCGGTTCATAAATCTCAACTAACCAAAGACAATCGCGCGTGTTATTATCAATTTCCGGAGTTCCGCGCCCCGCTCTGGCCGGCGCGCTCCAGCGATTCAATTCCGATGTCCACCGAAGCAAGTCAAAGAGGTAGCGGTCCATTAACAGAAAGAGGCACGGGGCGACTCAGAACTCCGCAGGCAGAGCCTTTGTCTGACGCTACTTCCCAAACTCCCGCGGGATTCATGCGCCGCATGACGCCAGCGGAGTTCAACACCGCGATGATCCACTTCTACCGCGGCGAAGTGCAACGCTCAAACACCTGGCGTAATCGACTCGATACAACTACGAACTGGGCCGTCATCACCGCGGGCGCAACGTTGTCGTTCGTGTTCAGCTCGCCGAACAATCCGCATTTCGTCATTCCGATCAACTCGATACTGGTCGTGATTTTCCTTTTGATGGAAGCGCGCCGCTATCGCTATTACGAGATCTGGTCGAGTCGAGTCAGAATTCTGGAAACGGGTTACTTTTCACACCTGCTGATGCCGGACAACAGGCCGGCAGACGAATCATGGGCCGAACATCTTGCGGCGGACCTGACCACTCCCCACTTTACAATCACCGAATGGGAGGCAGTGGGCCGTCGCTTGCGCCGCAACTATCTCTGGATCTTTGCGCTGCTCGCATTGAGCTGGAACTTGAAAGTTTATCTCTCGCCATTGCCGGCGCGCGACTTCAACGTTTTTATCGATCGAGCCGCGGTGGGATTCGTTCCCGGTTGGATCGTTTTTGTAGTCGGCATAGTTTTCAATGCTGCCGTCGCTGTTTTCGCGATCGGCACAGTGAGACTGCGCGAAGCGACGGGCGAAGTGTTGCCGAAGCACGAGTTTTCATTACGACCATTTAAGCGAATGACAAGCTGGACAGCCGCCACTACCAGGCGCACCACCGTGCGTGCGAAACGCGCGCGCCAACGAGTGCGCAGCCGCGACACCACCGGAGAGTACAAGAAGATCGACATTTCCGAGACACCGGACAAAACGGCAAAAGTAAGCTAGTATCAATTAGCCACGGATTTCACCGATTTACACGGATCCAACAAATATTCAGTGTAAATCCGTGTAATCTGTGGCTAAATTCTTATGCTTCAGCTCAACGGTCAACAGCTCACACTCCAGCAAATCGTAGACGTCGCCGCAGGCCGGGAAGAGGTCGCGCTCGCCGCGGAGGCACGCGCGCGTGTCGAGCGAGCCCGGCAGGTGGTCCAGGATATCGTCACGCAAGGACGCACGGTTTACGGCGTCAACACAGGCTTCGGCAAACTCTCAGACGTCAGTATCGATCGATCTGATCTGATGCAGTTGCAACTGAATCTGGTGCGCAGTCACTCCGTCGGTTTGGGTGAGCCACTGCCAATAGCTGAAGCTCGAGCGATGCTGTTGTTGCGCTCGAACGTACTCGCTGCGGGATTCAGCGGCGCGCGGACTTTAGTGATCGACACGCTGATCGCGATGCTAAAAAAAGGTGTGACCCCGGTCATTCCGGAAAAGGGTAGCGTCGGCGCGAGCGGCGATCTGGCGCCACTCGCACACCTCGCACTCGCAGCAATCGGCGAAGGAGAAGTTTTCTACCAGGGCGAGCGTGTCGCAGCAGCCGCTGCTCTCGAACGCGCGGGCATTGCGCCGCTGCAATTGGAAGTAAAAGAAGGCCTGGCGCTTCTTAACGGGACGCAGGCGATGGGAGCTGTCGGCGCCCTGGCGCTGCACCGCGCCGAACAACTTGTTTGTCTCGCCGACGTTGCCGGAGCAATGACGCTTGAAGCGCTCAAAGGCACGCCGGTGGCTTTTGACGAGCGCATCCACGCGGTACGGCCACACACGGGGCAAGTCGAGGTAGCCGCGCACCTGCGACAGTTGCTTCGCGAAAGCGAGATTCGTGAGTCGCATCTCGTGGGCGATCCACGCGTGCAGGATGCTTACAGTCTGCGTTGCATGCCGCAGGTACCCGGGGCCGTTCGCACTGCTTTGAGTCACGCGAAACAAGTCGTCGAGATCGAAAGCGGCAGTGCTACAGATAATCCGCTCGTCTTTTCCGATACGGGCGAGGTACTCTCCGGCGGAAATTTTCACGGCGCGCCGCTAGCACTCGTTTTTGACTATGCCGCAATCG
>JAICQI010000240.1 GCA_025937955.1 Pyrinomonadaceae bacterium | reverse complement strand
CGAGATCGCCTTCAACTTCCGCGTCACGCTCGATTTAATGATCTTTGCCCTGATCTTCGGCGCCGTTATCGGGTTGGTAGGATCCCTATTACCGTCGATTCGAGCATCACGCTATAAGATAGTCGACGCCTTGCGTGCTTAAATCGGCCACAAAAAGGCACAAAAGGCACAGAATGAATTCTGAGCTTGTACAGAAACTCTTTTTTGCGCTCTTTGTGCCTTTTTGTGGCTGCTAATATCCGTGTAATCTGTGGCTCAAATGGTGACTAGTCCGAAATCAAAAGATTCTCAAGAAGATCTCAATAAGCGATTGAGAAGTTTGAAGATCGATCGTGGGCCGGCTCCGTCGCCGTCTGCGAGCAATCGCACGCCAAAGCTGTTGCTACTCGGGATTGCGGCGTTGCTGGCGTTGGTCGCACTCGGTTACGTGTTTCTCTTTTCCGGTACGAAGACGATTTCGGCTGCCCCGGTGAGAGTTGAGAGTGGTGGCGCGTCCATGGGCGAGAGTGTGCTTTCGGCGTCGGGTTACGTCGTTGCCCATCACAAGATCGCCGTTGGTGCGAAAGTGATGGGCCGGGTCTCCTGGATCGGTGTCGAGAAAGGCGACCAGGTGCAGGCAGGGCAGGTGCTCGTTCGACTCGAAGACACCGAATTCCGCGCGCAAGTCAATCAAGCGCAAGCTAATCTCGCCGCCGCCCAGGCCCGGCTGGACCAACTGCGCTCCGGTTCACGACCGCAGGAAAAGTTGAAAGATCGAGCCGCCGTGCTTCAAGCCGAAGCAAACCTGAAGAACGCTGAAGCCGAGTATCAACGCACCGAGTCGCTACATAAATCGGGCGTTGCTTCAAAGTCAGAGTTGGACCGTGCGTTGGCCAACCGCGACACGGCGGCAGCGATGGTCGAGGCGGCACGTCAGGCCAGCGCCATGACCGACATTGGACCACGCAAGGAAGAGATTCGCGCCGCCGAAGCGGAAGTGCAGCAGATGCGGGCCGCACTCGACTACGCCAACACTCAACTCGCCGCCACTGAAATCAAAGCGCCCGTCTCGGGAACGGTGCTGGAGCGAATTGTTGAGCGCGGCGAGATGGTCAGCCCGTCTGCTTTCGGCGGCTCGGGCGCGCGCACGTCCGTTGTGGATCTCGCGGATCTGACGGACCTGCAAGTCGAGTTGGACATCAGCCAGGTTGATTTCGCACGTCTGAAAGCAGGGCAAAGGGCCGAGATCATTCCGGAAGCTTATCCGAATCTCAGGTTCACGGGTTTCATCGAAGAGATTGCGCCCGAAGCCAATCGCGCGAAATCGACCGTGCAGATCAAAGTCAAAGTTGAGAATCCAAACGAACAACTGCGCCCGGAGATGAACGCGCGCGTCAACTTCCTCTCCGACAAAGCGCCAACGGGTGAAAGTAAAGTCATCGCGCGCGTGCTGGTACCAAAATCCGCGGTGGTTAAAAAGGACAACACGTCATTTGTTTTCGTCGTAAAAGGTAACACCGTTGAGCAACGGACCATTCGCACCGGAGAAGAGTCGGGCGATGCTTACGTGGTTCTTGATGGATTGAGTGGCAACGAATCTGTCGCTGTTTCTGAAGTCGATAAGTTACGCGACGGAGGTCGTGTGAAAGTTCAATAGTTTGAGGATGAGAAACTATGTCTGAAGCGATAGTGCGAGTTCGCAACGTGACCAAGCGTTTTAATCGCGACGGTTTTGAGGTCGTCGCTCTGGATCGGGTCGATCTCGAATTACACGAGGGAGATTTTCTCGCTTTGATGGGGCCGAGCGGTTCCGGCAAGTCGACACTCTTGAATCTGCTGGCGGGTATCGATCGGGTCACGGAAGGCGAAGTCGAGGTGATGGGGACCAACCTGACGAGGATGACTGAGAGCCAGCTGGCGGTGTGGCGCAATACTCACATCGGGTACATCTTTCAGACTTTTAACCTGGTTCCGGTTCTGACTGCGTTTGAAAACGTCGAGCTGCCATTGCTGCTGACGAAGCTTTCGAAAGCCGAGCGCAGGAAGAACGTGGAGACGGCGCTCGACCTCGTGGGCTTGAGCGACCGCATGGACCATCAACCGCGTCAGCTATCTGGTGGCCAGGAGCAGCGTGTCGCCATTGCGCGAGCGATCGTCACCGATCCGGATCTCATTCTCGCGGACGAACCGACCGGAAACCTCGATGCGCGTTCCGGGGAAGAGATCATGCAGATACTTTCAACTCTGAACAGGGAGTTGAAGAAGACAATCATGCTCGTGACGCACGACCCACACGCCGCGAGTTTTGCTTCAGAGCAGATGCACCTGGAAAAGGGCGTCCTAACCGAAGTAGAGGAGTTTGCATCGCGACAAGTAACCGTTTGATTCACAAGGGGAGAGTGTATGAAACACAAGTTGTTGGTATGTGTCCTGGGTTTGGCTTTATTGACGATCAGTGCGACTCCGCCACAGGACGCGATTCGTTTGGACAGCCGGATCAATCAACTGGAAACGCGGCTGTATTCGATTGAGGCGAGTATTCGCACACTCGAACAGCAGTCGCGGATCGCAGGCGCAAGCCAGCGCGGTTTAAGCCAGGACGATCTGGTTCGCCTGCGTGCGGACATCCAGACGCTGCAGCTTCGTCTCCAGGAAGACGAGTGCGCCCTGGCACGACTCGACGAACGAACTCTCTCCCCCGCCTTGCGCCGAAAGTCTGGAAGGCCTGATCCCTGTCGCGCAAATCCAGACGCGCCGCTGCAGTTATCCAATCGCGAGTAGCGTCACAAAAAAGAATCGGCCGCAAAAAGGCACATAAATCACATTGGAATTTCCAAAGTTGTTTTGGTGCCTTTAGTGCTTTTTTGCGGCCGGTCAGTTTGTGCTTCTTTGTGGCTGGGAATAAACCGGACGCGAATGATGCGTTTACCGTCCATTTTTTCTATGCGAAAGGTGCCGCTCGGATGGACTATTTCGTCGCCAACGTTTAGCACGCGTCCCGCTTCAGACATGAGAAAACCCGCAATGGTCGTATAACCGTCGCGCTCCGGCAGCGAGATATCAAGTCGGTCATTTGCGTCGCGCACCGCCAGCATTCCGTCCAGCACAAAGCTGTCGCGATCTCTTTTGATTTGTTCTCTTGTCTCTTCGTCAAACTCGTCGTCGATCTCTCCCACAATCTCTTCGAGCAAGTCTTCCAGAGTGAGGATTCCTTCGATGCCGCCGTGTTCATTTACGACGAAGAGAAAATGCACTCGAGCTGATTGCATCTGCCGCAATGCCTGTCCGGCTGAGGCGGTTTCGGGGATGAAAGACGGTTGTCTTAGAAGTTTTTCCAGACTGAAGTGGCGTGCATCAGCGCGGCCCATGTCGAAATCCTTACGATACGCTACGCCGCGTATGTCATCGACGTTCGCGCCGTGCACCGGCAGTCGTGAGAATCCACTCGAACGAAAGGCGTCTCGGGTTTCCTCCAATGCTGCGGTGATCGGAACTGAGTAAACCTGAGTGCGCGGCACCATGGCTTCGCGGACACTCACATCGGAGAACTCAAAGACTCGATTAATGAGCTTTTGTTCGTCGGGGTTGACGTGCCCGCTCTTTTGCGAGATGTCGATCAAATGGCGTAGCTCATCTTCGGTGTAGACGGACGCGTGATCTCCTGACGGGTGCAGGCCGAATAATCGCACCGTGCGAATGCCGGCCCAATCGAGCATGCGTATGGGCCAGTAGAAGATCTTGTAAAACGCTTCCATGGGCCACGAGATCGCGAGGGCCACTTTTTCAGCGCGCTCGAGGGCAAGTGTTTTGGGCGCGAGCTCACCCAGGACGATGTGCAGGAAGGTGATGATCGTGAACGCCACCGCGAAGGAGATTGTGTGCAGTGTTATATCTGAAACTCGGCCTTTCAGCGGCGCTTCGAGTATGTGTGCAAACACGGGTTCACCGATCCAGCCGAGTGCTAGTGAGGCCATGGTGATGCCCAACTGCGTTGCGGAAATGTAGCCGTTCAGGTTGTTGAGCAGTCGCAGCAGCCTTACGGCGCTGGCGCTGCTTTGTTCGGCCAGCATCTCGATGCGCGAGCGCCGCACGCCCACCAGGGCAAATTCCGATGCGACGAAGAAACCATTTGCAAGAACAAGCAGAAAAACCAGCGCGATATATAGAGCTGTGATCATTCTGTCAGTAAGTCTATTCGTTCGCGGGTATTTTTAGTAGGGGCGGCACTCAGTGGCCGCCGGTGGTTTGAATTCGGAGACGGGCGGCCGCGGAGTGCCGCCCCTACAAAATGAGTCTTATCAGTGGTTTATTGCCGGTGGTGCCGCGGAATGTGAGGCTGATGCGGAAATCGCCGCCGGAGTCGATTGAGGCGGGGAGTTTGACGACGATCTGTGAGAGCCAATCAAGATTCGGGACTTTGCGGATGTCTTCTACGACCAGTTGATGAACGTGATTCTGGTTGTCTTCGAGCTGGACCAGGACCGCTGAAGGGCTCTCGCCGGGTGAAAGTTCGATCCCGGTCGCAAAAACCATGATGCGCGTGTGTTGATCCGAACTGAAATTGAAGGGATTTTCGAGCCGGAACGGATCGCGCAAGAATGACGGCGAATCCAGCACTGCGGCCCGCGTGGTGTTTTCCTCCAGCACAATCAACGGTTTGTCGTCATCGAGAATGGAGATGGTACTCGTGAATGGACTTCCTTCCGCGCCGCCGTCACCTGGAAGACTCAACATCAAATTAATAGTCTCATTACCCTCAACCACGCCGTCATCAATTACCGGCACGACGAAAGACTTCACCGTTTCTCCAGCGGCGAACTGTAGCGATCCCGAAGCCGAGGTGTAGTCGCTGGGCTGCGTTGCGCTGGCATTACCGGTCGCGTAGTTGATCGCCACTGCGTTCGAGGTGTTCCCGATTCGCGTGACGTCGATTCTCACGCTACCGGCATTTTCACTAATGACGTATTTCGTCGCGTTGAATTGAATGCTGCTGGTTGACGACGACAACCCGAACTGCCCTCTGATCTCGCCGGCCGGGAAATTAGCACTGTGTACATTCACGTAATGCAGACCATTCTTCAGATCCTGCACCTGCGAAGGAGTGAGCGTGATCTGAAAATCGCTGATCTGGCCCAACGGCATAGGAAAGATTGGCGCAGCGCTGACCCCAGGCGCTGCCGGACCGTGGATATGCGCATCGGTTTGTGCGCTGGACAGACCTGTAAACGCCAGTGAAACACGCGCAGTCTTTTCATCAGGACTGAGAAGCAGCGTCGCTCGGCCGCTGGCCGTGGAGTTGTTGGGCGGAGTTTCCTGTGCGCCCGTCAACGTCGCCACAAACAACGAACTCGGTTTCGACTTGACCTCGTAAACTGCGCCATTTGAAAGCGAGACGACAAACAAGTTTCCGTTTGGCCCGGTTTGAATATCGGTGGTAATACCGAAGTCTTTTCCGACGACCAGACTCTCACTCTCCGTCAGGTCAAACTTATCGACGTTGTCGGCAACTCGATCCGCAAGCCGCGGATCGGAGAAGGAAAAGTGTTGCCGATCCGGCGTCAGTTTGAACCTGAAGAGGAAGCCGTTGAGCAGCGTGGTGCGTGAAGCGCCGACGAATAGATCGCCTTCAAACTGCGGTCCGAGCCCGCGACCTTTCAAGAATCCAATCGGTGACGGCGCGAGGGCATACTTCCAGCTGAATTCCGGATCGACGTACTGCGCGCCCGGGAGCATGAACATTCGCGACAACGCCTGTTGCGGCGTATCCGCGATGTTGCCCGGCGGCCAGCGAATCTGCTGAAGATTTCCGGCTGCGTAAGTCAGCTCTATTGATTTAAACTCGGCGACTCGACTGATCGGTCCCATTGTTTGTATCCAACCACCGTTGAAGCCGGGTGCGACGCGATTGATTTCGTCGAAGGCATCGTCGCCGTTCTCCTGCGTCCACAAAGCGCCGCTCAGCGGATCGAAGTCCATCCCGAAGCTGTTGCGTATTCCATAAGCAAAGACTTTCTTGATGTTGGCTGCGGCTTCGCCGGTCAGGTTTGTAGTCGCATTAAAGAAAGGATTATCGGTTGGTGTTGAGCCGTCGTCGTTGAGACGGAGAATGACTCCGGTCAGGTGCGCATCGTCAGGCGCTGGTCCACCAAACTGATCGTCGGGAACCGGACCACCCGTGGCGAGGTTCTGCAAAAAGCCGCGCCGGCCGTTGTCACCGAAAATGATGTAGAGCTTGCGGTCAAGACCGAACCGGATAACACCGCCGTTGTGATTGCCCCGGGCGGGCTGGCCGGCGTCCTGCTGTAGCGCGCGCAGTTTGATCAGGTTGCGATCAAAAGTGAGCGTGGCGCCATTCCAGACGTAACGATCGACGCGGTTTCCGAGTAGCGCGATCTGATCGATGTTTGCGGTGTCAGCGCCCGTGCTGCTTTCAGTCCAGAAGAGATAAACGAAGCCATTTTGAGCAAAGCCGGGATGTGACGCGATACCCAGTAAGCCACGCTCGGAAGCATTGTTGACTGCGAGATCCAGCGGCGTGCTGTGCAGCGCGCCATTGACGATTCGCTGCACTTTGCCAGTTGCTCTTTCGAGGACAAGAAAATCGTTGGCACCGATGAACGCGATACTGGTCGGCTGATCGAGTCCGGCGACTACGGTGCTCACGGTGAGATTGTCGTCCAACATGCTTGGTGTTGCCGCGACCGGTTGAATTACTGTTGTTGTGCTCGCCGTGTTGTTAGTCGAATCGAAGTCGCTTTCGCTGGCACTGACTGTCGCCGAATTTGTTATCTGCCCTGATGCAGAAGGTGTAACGACGATCGTGACAATTGCGCTACCACCAACAGCCAGACCGCCGAGATTGCAATTCACCGGACCACTACCGTTGCAATTGCCCTGCGTTGCCGTTGCCGATACAAAGGAAACACCAGCCGGCAGCGTGTCTGTGATCGTCACATTCGTCGTGGCTGCTGGTCCATTGTTAGTAGCAATAATTCGATAAGTAAGACTGACACCGGCCTGCCCGGGATTTGGTGATGCAGTCTTGGTAAGCGACAAGTCGGCGCTCGTTGGACTAACAACATTCAACGTGGCGGGCGCCGAATGCGATATAGAGCCTGACTGTGCGTTGATATTGAAAGCATGATTGTTCACCGGTGTGCCCGAACCAGTGCTCAGGGAGAGAGTGGAAGTTTTGAAATTGGCGTCGGAGATGTTGATCGAAGTTGGATTAAAAGCGCTGACAACTTCCGCGGGCAAAGTGCTCGTGCTGAGATTTACCTGGCCTGTAAACCCGGCGAGCGGCGTTACGGTTACCGTGTAGAGTGCGCTACCACCCGGCACAACGTTGCGCGCCGCGGGACTGACGCTGAGTGCAAAATCCGGAGTGCTCGAAGCAGGAGCTGAGACGATAAAAGTTTTGTAGATGTAATCGCCCGAGGTGTTGCCGTCGTTGTTGGCGTGATTCCCCGCAGCGTAGAACGTAACTGGACCAACATCCGTCACCGGCGCGGTCCAATTGAATGTCCAACTCGCGCCGTTTTGCTGACCGATGAACGTTCCCGCAGCAGTGTGTTCGATGTACTGTCGCGCTGAGCCTGGTCCAGCATTGTTCAAGACCTGCGTCAACCCGTTACTGTTTTGCAACTCTCCGGCCTTCTCGTCGGAAGCGGTGTCGAGGACCGTCAGTTGGAAGCCCCAGCGAAGTCGAGTCAGATCTGCGTTAGTGTGAGTAACGGTGATAGGGTACGTTTGACCGGGAACGTAGGTTTGCGGCGCGGTGATGGAGATTTTTCCTGTGCCGGCATCAGGCGGCACGTGACATTCAGCGCAAGCCTCAGGCTCCTCCCCGGGCGCGCCCGTGTAACCCGCAGGTGGACCAGCCGAGAAAGCGTGAACCGAACGCGTGCCCACGTGGTGAGACAACAAGAATCCAACGAACGCAGCGAGCACCGACGCCACCACGATCAATCGAATACATCTCAAATCATTCATGTAGTTGAAATTGGGCGCCTCCTTGGAGTGCGGCGGCCTGACGCCGCTTTGTTATCGATAATGCTTGATCAATACCAAAGAGGCGTCAGCCGCCCCACACCAAAGATG
>JAICQI010000149.1 GCA_025937955.1 Pyrinomonadaceae bacterium | reverse complement strand
TTGTTTGATGAATGCGACTGGAGTCCGTCCCCAGTAATAGGCGAGCACATCCTGGAGACCGTCTTCGTTAAAGTCTCCGGGCAGACAACCCATCGGTGCCATCGTCGCCTTGTCGTAGGGAAGACTGATCGGATCGAGACTGAACGGTTGATAGCGCGCTGGTGTGCCAGGCACGGGCGCGACGATGACCTTATCAATTCTGGTGTCGACGTAACATACATCGTTCGGTAGCCCGTCACCGTCGAGATCATTCAGCGCCACCGCTGCTCCCACGGCGGAGACCCAACCTGCAACTCGGTGCAACGATGGATTGACCTCGCGGATTGTCTTTTGCGTTTCTCCGCTCAGTGTCGGCAGTGGCGCTGCGCTGAAACCGAAACTCTCGGCGAGCTTCGTTAGTTCGGACTCAGAGGCTTCGGGAATACGCGCGAAACCGTAGACTACGAAGATGAGAACGACGGCAGTCAACTTTGCAGCCTGGCGCCGGAACGCGCTTTCCTTAATCGTCATATGGTTTTGTCCCCCAGTGCGATTTTGTTTTGAATGCGGCGGCGCCACACTTCGTAAGCCGGCCTCCCGTCCTCTCCGTGCAAGTCTTCGAGGGCAGCGTCGGTGATTGTGGCGGTTGCTTCGGCAGAGTACCCGCAGATCAAACGACAGACGGTTTCTGTGTGTGAGTTGAGGTTAGCTGCGCGCTGGCGCGTCTTGGCAGCAAAAGCAACACCTTGAGCAAGCGCAGGCAAATGTCCATAGGCTGCCGCTCGCAATGATTCGATTGCGGCTCGCCCACATCCGCCGGCGTAGGCGCAGGCCAGGCCCACCCCGCTCCACAGATCGTGGTGTCGTTCGGAAGGAAAGGTGTCGATCGCACTCGCAACCGCCGCAACGTCCGCGCCTTTCACAAACCAGAGGCTGCGGCCGAGTCCCTGGTCAAAGACGCGTCGCTCGTAGCCGTCCAGGTGAGAGGGAATCGCGCGCCGCTCGATGTATTGAGGCCAATTGAAATAGCCTTCGTGAAAACCGTAACCATCGACTGCGAGCCAACCGAGTAGCGGATCAAGTTGGGCCAGATATGGCGTGACGCTTCGCCGCAACCGCGCGAGTGCCCATCCCAATCCGACATGCATCATGTAGATGTGAGGTTGGGCCAGACCCTCGGTGAAAGAGCGCCAGCGATCTTTTCGCCAGGGAGTGAAACAGTCAAGTAGCGCCAGTCCCATGGCGGAGCCTTCGAAAGCGAAGCCCTGCAAGTCGTTCTCAACGGTTGCCAGCCGGCGCGCGAGCGGGACGAAACCGGTTTCCTCGAGCGCCGCATGATAGCCACTCAGAAAAGTGATGCCGATTTGCTCGAGCCGCTGGCGAGCTTTGTCTTCGCCCGTGCGAAAGCCGCGTCTGGCGAAGCTCGCCTCAGTCGTTGAAAGACCCAGGAAGCGTCTGCGCGCTTGCCCGAGTAACGAAACTCTACCGCTCGCTTTCCCAAGCACCTGCATAGTTATTTATCCGCACGAACCCATTTACCGACGGAGTGAACCGTTCGGAGTCAAATGCTCCTTACAAGGAGTGTTTAGATTGTCAGGATCTGGGCAGAACGATTGGCGGGGGAGTCCTAATCTGGCGGCAGAGGTCGGGCAACGCCGCCGGTCCAATCATCTGTATTGGGAGTGCAGAAAACAGTATGACCTTCACCCGGCGAAACCGGCGTGGCATTTTTGGAAGATGCACTTGGAAGAGGTCAGTACCACCTGCAATACGGATCTGCCTTCTCCATTCAAGATATTTAGCAAGATCGGACAAGTACCTTCAGCAAGATTGAACAAGTAAAAGATTTGAAGGCGTGCTGAAATCCTCAGCGCCGAAAGACACGGAGATGATCGCAAGCATGGCCGCAGCGGATGTCTGATCCGAAGCCAAGCCGCTCCGTTGAGTTCGGACAAGTTATTTCGTGAGGAGGAAAAGATCGATGAAAGAGATCACACGGAGGCTTTACACAAAACCGGTCCTGCTCGGCATCGCGTTCTTTGTGGGACTGGCGCTGGTGGTCGGCTTGTTCGTCACGACGAAGAGCACGGCGATGCAAAGCGGATTTCCAGTCGTAGCAGGGAACGACGAATTCGAGACCACTGCAAACGGTGAAAGTGTTCACGACTTTGCGGGCTCTCCCATACCAGCGGACTTCTTCGGGGCCGGTTCCCAGGCATACAGCGGGACCGTGACCCTCGAAGGCGTACCTCTGAACCCAGCGGTCAGTGATACTGACACAATCATCCAGAGGCACAATACGGTCTCGGCGCCGGGCGGCAGCACGCCGCTCACGATGACTGCGCTTTCTCTAAAAAGCGTCAGCCCGATCACCGTCACCTATGGCAACGGCAGTACGCAGAATTGGAACGTCGCAGTGGGCCTGTCTCAATTCAAGGCTTCGACTGGGACGATGACAATAAACTCCAGCTCGTTTGACTCGACGCTGAAGGTGTGGCCGAGATTCACTTTCACGCTCGTAGGGGGAGGGTCAACGAAAGTCCTCGACACCGGCGGTTCGGGTCTGACGGCCGATTCGACAGCGGCCGCGTCAGCCGTGGACTTCAACGAAGGCGGCGAGATAATTGTCGACGATCCTGAGCCTTTACCCGCGCCGTGTAAACAAGTTGTATTCAAGAGCGTTGAGGGGTTTGCCAGCGCTACTGATTCAGCTACGGCAGCCAGTTCCTGCCCACCGCTTACACTGACTGCGACCTCACCGTGGTTCCCGTGTCCGCCTACTGGCTTCTGCAAGCCGCCGCTCACCGAGGCAGAGCGATGGGCGCGACATAACGCTTCGCCGCCAGGAACCAAGAAACAACAAAGGGTAGGCGAGTAATCGCCTCCAGTTAGCCGGCATCGTTCAGCTCTCGAGCGGCGATGCCGACAACCATTAGTTTTAATGGCTTCCACCGGATCGGCCGTCAGTCCCGAAACGGTGACAAGAGTTAGACGCCGCCGGCTTAACTCGATCTGCTAACACTCCTCCCTGACGCCCTGGTCAACTGGCCTCACCCGCGACTCCGATTCGGAGCCGCGGGTGAGGATTTACACCTTATAGGCACAGTAATAGAATCTCGGATCCCGTATGTTGGAAATAATCCAGTTTTATAGATCGGTTGGCCGGGGTACGACTATGCGATACCTGGCAGTGACTTGCCTCTTCCTGCTGATCGGAGTGTCAGCTGTCCGGTCTCAGGAGCAGACGATCACTCTTGCCGTTGGACAGCCAGTCGCGCGCGAGATGCGAGGAGGTGAAGAGCACAAGTATCAGTTAACACTAAGAGCCGGCCAGTACGCGCGCGTGGTGGTGGACCAGAAGGGCATCGATGTGGTGTTGGCGTTGTTAGGAGCGGATGGAAAACCACTGCTCGAAGTAGATAACAACCTGAGCGGCACACGAGGCATGGAAGTGATTTCGATCGTGGCGGAAGTCAATGGTACCTATCACTTCAATGTGCGCTCGCTGCAGAAAGGAGCATCGGCTGGACGATACGAAGTGCGGATCGACGATCTGAAAACCGCGACCGAGACAGACCGAACACGCGTTGCCGCGGAGCGCTCCTACTTCGCCGGTGCACAACTGGAAAGCGAAAGGACGCCGGAGTCGCGGCGCAAAGCCATCGAGCGATACGGTGAAGCGTTGCGTTTGATGCGCGAAGCGGGCGAACGGCGTGGAGAAGCCATGACGCTCACGAGCATCGGCACGGTCTACAACAATCTTGAAGAACAACAAAAGGCGCTCGAATACCTCGAGCAGGCAGTTACTGTCTGGCGCGCCATTGGAGATCGTCATTTAGAAGCCATCACGCTTTTAATCAGCGCCAGGGTTAACTACGTGATGGGCGAGCCGCAGAAGTCGCTTGAATCTTCCATCCTCGCGCTTCCGGTCATGCGGGCGGTTGGTGATCAGAGCGGCGAGGCCGGCACGTTCACGATGATTGGCACGTCCTATGGTTTATTAGGCGAGCTGCAATTGGCCCTCGATCATTTTGAGCAAGCGCTTCCTTTGTGGCGTGCCGTGGGTGACCGCCGGAATGAAGTGACGGTGCTGAATAACATGGGCGCGGTCTACGCTCTGTTGGGTGAGTCGCAGAAGGCGCTCCACTACTTCGAGCAGGTGCTCCCGCTGGCGCGCGCGCGAAAGGATCAACGGCTCGAGACCATTGTGCTCAGCAACATAGGAAACATTTACAACCGTCTGGGCGAGCCGCAGAAGGCGCTCGAATACCTGGACCAGGCGCTCACCGTAGCGCGTGCTAATGACGAGCGCAAGGCAGAGGCTGGTGTGCTCACGAACATGGGAACTGCATACAGTTATTTGGGAGACAAGCTCAAGGCTAAGGCCGTCGAGTATTTCGAGCGTGCGCTGCAACTGAGAGTAGCCGTGAGTGACCGCCATGGCGAGGCGTTAACGCTCAACCATTTCGGACGTGCCTTTGACTCGTGGCACGAACCGCGAAAGGCGCTGGAGCACTATAACAAGGCTCTGCCAATCTGGCGTACTGTGGGAGATCGCAACGGGGAAGTCGCGGCTCTTTACGGTATAGCACGCGCTCAATCCGGCGTCGGTGAGCTTCTCCAGGCTAGTGCAACAACCGAGGCCGCACTTGCCATCATCAACAAACAACGCACCAAGGTTGCCAGCCGATATCTGCGCGCCTCCTACTTCGCCTCCGTACAAGACATTTACAAGCTGCACATAGATCTTCTGATGCAGCTTCATCGACGTCAGCCGGCAGCCGGTTTTGATGTAGCCGCATTGAAAGCCTACGAGCAGGCACGCGCGCGGAGCCTGCTGGACATGTTGGCCGAAGCCAGTGCCGACATACGTCAGGGCGTTGATCCCGGTTTGCTTGCGCGCGAGCGTTCTTTGCAACAGATGCTCAACGTCGAAGCGGAACGACAGATGCGCTTATTCAGCAGTCAGCACACGCCGGAATCGGCCGGCGCAGTGCGGCGCAAGATCGAGGAACTGTTGACTCAACTCCTCGCGATCGAGGCTGAGTTGAAAGCGAAGAGTCCACGCTACGCGGCGTTGACACAACCGGCGCCGCTGGGTCTGGCGGAGATCCAAACCGCAGTCACGGATGACGCGACGTTGCTGTTGGAATATTCGCTGGGTGAGGAGCGTAGTTATCTGTGGGCGGTGACAGCGACGTCGTTTTCAAGTTACGAACTGCCGCCGCGCGCCCAGATCGAGGCAGCAGTCCGGCGCTGTTATGAACTCTTAACCGCTCGCAACCAGTACGTGAAGTTTGAAACCGCTGAAGAGAAACGCGAGCGCGTTCGAAAGGCCGACGCGGAATACCCGAATGCGGCCACAGCCTTGAGCCAAATGCTGCTTGGACCAGTGGCCGCACAGTTAGGTGGAATGCGCCTGCTCGTCGTCCCGGACGGCGCACTGGAGTATCTGCCGTTCGCTGCACTAACAGTCCCAGGCAAGGCGTCGGTGGGACCGTTCGCGCCGCTCATGGTCCATCATGAAGTGACGAGCATTCCGTCGGCTTCAACACTCGCAGTACTCAGGCGAGAGCTCCAGGGGCGCGCACCGGCAGAGAAGGTCGTAGCTGTCTTCGCTGACCCCGTATTCGACAAGACAGATGAAAGGGTAACTGGAGGCTTGAGCCGCAACGCGGGCGGTCATCACGGTGCGCCGGTAGAGAGCCCGGAGCTACAGCGACTTCCTTATACGCGACAAGAGGCAGAGGCGATCCTGGCTCTTGCTCCTGCAACAGCCCGAAAAGCGGCGCTCGGTTTTGAAGCTAATCGTGCGGCTGCGATGAGCGACGACTTAATCAAATATCGCATCATCCATTTTGCCACTCATAGCTTTCTAGACACCGTGCATCCGGAACTTTCCGCCATCGCGCTTTCGATGTTAGACCGCCAGGGGAAATCCCAGGAGGGCTACCTGCGTTCGCATGAAGTCTTCAATCTGAAGTTGGGGGCCGAGTTGGTGGTGTTGAGCGGATGCCGCACCGGCCTCGGCAAGGAAGTGAAAGGCGAAGGTCTCTACGGGATGACGCGTGGCTTTATGTACGCCGGCTCCAAGCGCGTGCTAGTGAGTTTGTGGGATGTCCAGGACCAAGCCACCGCACGGCTGATGACGCATTTTTATCGTGGACTACTAGGGCCGAAACGATCCAATACGGCAGCTGCGCTCAGGGCAGCGCAAATCGCAATCTGGCGTGAGGGACGTTGGCAGGCGCCCTACTACTGGTCCGGCTTCGTGCTCCAGGGCGAGCCGAAGTAAGCCACAAAAAGGCACAAAAGGCACAAAGCTTTCTAAAGTTTTTGGCGCGCCCGTCTGATTTGAGAAAGTAAGTCGTTGACTATCTCGGACATGACTTTAGTAGTCTCCCCGGAATAACGGCGTGGGCCTCGCCAAAGCACTGTTCCGCGCGCGTTGACCAGTAGTGCCGACGCTTCAATCTGCGGCCCTCCTCGAATCACGATTTTAAGAGCTGCATCTGCCTCATCAGCGTTGGTTGTTGCCGCAACCACGCTGCTTGATCCCAGGGTCTTAACAAGGTTGTTGCGTATCTCATCCAACGCAGCGTCGCCGCGGACTTCTATATAGACAGTCTTTACTTCTTTGAGCGTCAGATTAGCGACTACATTCCCGCTGCGCGTCACATCAGCGGCAACATCTTCGTCACTGACTGCCGGAGCTTCTGCGGTGGGCGAAGGTGTCACCTTCGCAGATCTGTCATTCTTAGTCCGTGGAGTCGTTCTCGCAACGGCTTTGTCGGGTTGGTTGGTTTTCTCGATCACGGCGGTGGGAGCTTCCGTGCTTGGGGAATGAACAGGCTGAGTTGTCTGTACGCTGATTGGTCCACTTGTTTGACGCGACCTTAGTTTCACATATCCGAGATAGCTCGCCAGGCAAATAACTATCACGCTACCGGCGAGGACTGATATTTTTGGCCAGCCCCACAAAACACGCGGGCCTTGCTCTGCACTGAGACGAAGACTGAGTCTCCGCCACCACAAACGCGCAGCTCTACGCAGGTCTGTTTCCCGATAACCAAACTGGACCAGGAAGTCAGCCCCGCCATTCGCTTCGATCTGTCTTCTCGTAATACTGAGTGACAGATCCTGGCCGCCTTCCAACCGTATTGAAGCGACGATGGCCGCGTCCTTCTCAAAGGAAGTGAGCAGATGCGTCGCGAGCAGGAGATCGCCGCATGGATCCATCGTCTTCACTTCGATAACTTCTGCGTCCTCTTCGACGCTAAAGCTAATGCTCGACTGTTCGGCAGGATTTAATCTCCCTCGTTCTACCCCATCGACCATAATCCTTACGACGCCCGTTGGTGACGAACGCCGGCGGCGCCCCGCCTGTTCATCAAGCATGTGGCTAATCTCAGCAAGTTCTTCGGCGCTCAGTTCCGCCGGCGCGCTACGGTGCCCGGGTGGAGCTTGATCGTTCGTCTCGTTCGAGAAAAAGCGCGGCAACTCCATTCGCTCCTCCGGCGGGCTATAGCCGACAGCCGCAACTAATCTCTCAAAGCAATCCGGATGCAGGATGGCGTGGATGCGGTTGACTTCGACTTCGTTTTCGTCGGCGCCATTCTTCGATGTCAGCGAGGCAATGATTGACTTAAGTGGATCGAAGTCACGTGGCACATGGCATTGCGTGTCCCAGGGAGTGAACAGGCGGAGACACTCTCTCACGAGCGAACGTAATTCGCTTGAGCCTTGCTGAGTCTCGAATCTCTCTTCACCCCGCCGCTGGCGACAGACTCTGATCAACTGATCAAAGCGCTGATACATCTCATGCATCAAGACGGCTTTACGTGAGCGGTAGTAATAGTCGTCCTTGACCCGCTCAGGCTCACCGATCACTGCGTTATAAATTTCCATGGTTTCAACGGTGCTGTAGCTGTGTAGGAGGCGGCTGACACCGAGTGTGACGTAGAAGGCGTTCCGCTTTGTCGTAATTCTCACGAGGTGCTTGATGAAGTAAACGAGTAGATCTTCATCACTTGCTGGGTCGCCGTCAGCACGAACGCCTGGCGCGCCGGCCATGGCCGCGCGCTCTTTCTGGCGTTCATAAGGTTCGGATTCGACATAGACCAGGCGCTGAAGTAAGTGAAGATCGCTGAACAGGGCTTTGTTGCGGATGCCGTCAGTCCGGCGCGACTCTCCGCGCGAAAACCTCCCGACGGGGACGTAGTACAGCCGCTTGCTCTGAGCCGCCATTGCAACATTCAACTTGAGCGTGGCAGCCGCGACGATCCGGATCGCCATATCTTTGTCCTGATGGAGAAAGTAGGCGAGGCGGTATGCCTTGTTCAGTACTTCGTCTGTAGATACTCTGTTCACCGCGCCCGTCCGAACATTTTCAGCGCACCTCCTGCTCAATCACCGTGGCATTTTCGGAATTCTTAGAACCTGTTGTAGCTTTAGCCGAGCGCGTGCTGGCAAAGTAACATCTCGTTTGCGATTCTGTGTGTGGTAGTATGGGTCACTAACCTATAACCCGAACCTCACGGCTAAGTCCTGATTTAGGAGACAAATTCGAATGAGGAAGACGCTCGCTCTGCTGCTTGCCGCTGGTTTTTTATACTTGGTCCCAATTGCTCCTCTGCCAATCAAAACCCAGACTCTGGCCGCGTCCAGCAAGTTTCAAACAGCCGCCAATCCTATACCGAACCGCTATATCGTTGTGCTGGCAACCACCGACCTTACGCCCATTGCGGCTCCGGCCCCAACACCAAAAGCAGCAACTCCCAAGAGCATGACGACTTCAGCCGTCTCGGCGACCATTCTCGAGTCGGATTCGGAGTCGTTTGTTGCAGAACCAATGCCTGATTCGCAGGTGGTTGCAACAGCCACTAACCTGACAACAACGTACGGCGGCAGTTTCTCGACCACCTGGAGCGCAGCGCTCAAGGGCTTTCGCTTGCACGCTACTGAGGCAGAAGCGATCGCGATGAGCCAGGATTCGCAGGTCGCTTTCATTGTAGAGGATGGCGCGATCGCGGTGGGGACGCCCGACGCGGAACCGATACAATTGACTCTCGGTCAGAACCCGACACACCCTTACACTTTATGGGGACTCGACCGCATTGATCAGCGCTATCTGCCGCTTAACAATCAGTATGCGTATGTCAACAATGGCCTGGGAGTGAATGCCTATGTCATTGATAGCGGCATTCTCACCACGCACTGGGAATTCCAGGGGCGTGCCTTCGCCATTTACGATGCGGTTGACCGCGAGGGTACCGGCCTCGACTGCAATGGACACGGCTCGCACGTTGCCGGCGTAATCGGCGGTCAAACTTTCGGTGTGGCTAAGAATGTGCGCCTGCTCGGCGTGCGCGTGCTCAACTGCCTGGGTACCGGCACGTGGTCCGATGTTATTGACGGAGTCAACTTCGTGACGTGGCATAGCGGGCAGCCGGCCCAACAGGGCATCCCGGCTGTGGCCAACATGAGTCTCGGTGGAGCGACCCACAGAGCCGCCGAAGCAGCAGTCAGAAATTCAATCAGAGCGGGGGTGACCTACGTAGTAGCGGCGGGGAATTGGAACAGTGACGCTGCAGCTTATTCTCCCGCAGCCGTCGCCGAGGCGATAACCGTCGGCGCCACGGGCCGGAACGATTCTCGAGCGGAGTTCTCGAACTACGGTCCCACGCTGGATCTCTTTGCACCGGGTGTGGGCATACCATCGGCCTGGATCGGCAGCGATCTGATGATTGCGACCGCGTCAGGTACGTCGATGGCAGCACCGCACGTGTCCGGCGTCGTAGCGCTCTACCTGCAGAGCAATCGGACTGCGTCACCTGCCACAGTCCGCTCAGCGCTCGTCGGCAATTCAACTGTCGGAGTAGTCATTAACCCCGGCCAGGAGTCTCCAAACCGCTTATTGTTTACGAACTACTGAGATGTCAGCAGCGGGGGCAAGCCACCCTTCCTGACTTGTTCTATCCTGAGTAAATTAGTTTTACTCGAGCGGCACTGTCGGAGATGGCTTCGGCTCGGGTGGCTTTGTCGCTGTTGGTGCTGGT
>JAICQI010000047.1 GCA_025937955.1 Pyrinomonadaceae bacterium | reverse complement strand
GGATCTACTGAAGTTCATCCTTAAAGAAGACATCGTTCCCGACAAATCGACGCGGTTTGTTTATTTCCTGGCGCCCGTTATCGCCACGATGGCCGCGTTGATGACGATGATCGTCTATCCCTTCGGACCAGACACGAGAATCCCCTTCACTTCGATCACCATCCCGCTGGTGGTCGCACGTTTCGATATCAGTTTACTTTACGTGCTCGGGATCACTTCAATCGGCGTGTACGGGATCATGCTCGCGGGTTGGTCGTCAAACAACAAGTACAGCCTGATGGGCGGCCTGCGCTCGTCAGCTCAGATGATCTCGTATGAGCTGGCGCTTGGGTTGAGTTTGATTGGCGCCATACTGCTCGCAGGCACTTTGGATCTTGGCGCGGTTGTAGAACAGCAATCGGGTTGGTACGGGATGCGCTGGCTGATCATCTTTCAGCCGCTCGGTTTCATCCTCTACATGATCTCGGCCATCGCGGAAACCAATCGCGTTCCCTTCGACCTGCCTGAAGCTGAAACCGAGTTGGTAGCCGGCTTTCACACGGAATACAGCGCGATGAAGTTTGCGCTCTTCTTCCTGGCTGAATACATCAACATGTTTACGGTTGCGATGCTCGCGACCACGTTATTTCTGGGCGGCTGGAATTTCCCATTTGCCAGTGCCTTCCTGGAACGCGGCACATTTCTGTTTGGATTGTTGAGCGCGATCGCCTTCCTGGTAAAAGTCGTGCTCATCCTTTTCTTTTACATCTGGTTGCGCGGAACGCTGCCGCGCTTTCGTTTCGATCAGTTGATGAACTTTGGCTGGAAGATTCTGTTGCCGTTGGCGCTGCTCAACATCTTTCTCACAGCCACGGCGATATTCTTGTTTCCGAACTTTTTTTGATGCAGGTACTTCTTTTCATTCTGTTTGGCGGACTCGCGATTGGCTGTGCCCTGGCCGTGGTCGCGCAGCGTAATCCGCTTTACAGCGCTATCTCATTGGTTGGTGTCTTCATTTCCCTCGCGTGTTTGTACGTGATGCTGGCCGCGCCTTTTATCGCGGCCGTGCAGGTGATTGTCTATGCGGGCGCGATCATGGTGCTGGTCGTGTTCGTCATCATGCTGCTCAACGTCGAGGAGGAGGAACGAGGGCGCACCCGGCTTAAGTTTCTGGTGCCTACCGCTGTCGCACTGGCGGCGATCTTAATCGCTGAAATTGCGTTCATCCTGGTGACGGTGCAGGAGTTTAGAGTTAATCCCGCTACAAGCGTCGGGCTGACGCATTCGGTCGGCACGAGCCTGTTTACCCGTTACCTTCTGCCGTTTGAGATAACTTCGATACTGCTGCTGATGGCAATTGTTGGCGCCATGACGCTCGCGCGCCGTGGCGGGTTGTTGTCGGCAAGTGCTCGTGTGATTCCCGGTGTAACTACGCTCCCCCGATCGCTGGTCGATCCGAAAGCAGCACCGGACGATTTGCGCCCCGTAGAAGCTGATTCGACAGACGAAGCGGCGCGGCTATTGGGCGTCACAGGTTTACGCGACCAATCGGAGCGAGACGAATAAGATGGAACCACAACTTTCATGGTACCTGGCGCTGTCCGCCGTGTTGTTCACGATCGGCGTGACGGGCGTGATCATCAAGCGAAACGTCATCGCAATGTTCATGTGCATCGAGCTGATGCTGAATGCGGTGAATTTGACGTTCGTTGCGTTTTCCAGTTTCTTTCAGGACGTCGTCGGGCAGCTCTTTGTGTTTATCGTCATGACTGTTGCCGCTGCTGAAGCTGCGGTGGGATTAGGGATCATCATCGCGATCTTTCGCAATCGCGAAACGCTGGATGTCGATGACGCGAGCATCTTAAAACTTTAGCCGCAGATGAAGCGGATTTAGTGCGGATTTTCTAGGAATGGAAAATAACCTGCTCAGTCTGATCATTTTCGCACCGCTTGCGGGCGCCGCGATCAATTGGTTTGTGGGCAGGCGTGTGCGTGATGAGCGGTTTATCGGTGTGGTGGCGTGCGGTTCGATAGCGATCTCGACGCTCGTTTCGTTTTATCTGGCTTTTAAATCAGGTGGCGCGCTGCGTTCTGAGACGCCCGTGCTCGATCATATTTGGACGTGGCTGAACGTCGGAACATTTCGCGCCGACTTCGCACTCGCGATGGATCGATTGAGCGGGACTTACGCGCTCTTCGTCACGTTTGTTGGGTTGCTGATTCACGTCTTCGCCGTCGGCTACATGCATGGGGAGGCAGGCTTTTATCGCTTCTTCGCGTTTCTCAACCTGTTTATGTTTGCGATGCTGACCCTCGTCCTGGCTGACAACTTCGTGCTGATGTTTGTCGGTTGGGAAGGCGTGGGTCTTTGTTCTTACCTGCTGATTGGCTACTACTTCGACCGCAAGGAAGCAGGCGACGCCGCGAAGAAAGCATTCATCACCAACCGCATCGGCGATTGGGGCTTTGTCCTCGGCATCATGCTGACGTTCTTCGTCACTGGCTCAGTCAGTTTCTTTGCTAATCCAGCCGCCGGTGAAGCGGCGCACACGGCGTTGTCGTTTTTCAAGAACCAGCCGGTCGACCCATTCACAGCGGGAGCGATTTTCGCGGGGGGAGCGACGTCGATTGCGGTGCTGTTGTTCATCGGCGCGGCGGGAAAGAGTGCGCAGATACCGCTATACGTCTGGCTGCCTGACGCAATGGCTGGTCCAACGCCGGTCTCGGCGCTGATTCACGCGGCGACGATGGTGACCGCAGGCGTGTACATGATCGTGCGCTGCTCGGAGATCTTTGTACATGCGCCTACAGCGATGTTTATCGTCGCTGTCATCGGTGCTGCTACCGCTCTGTTTGCCGCGACGATCGGTCTCGCGCAAAACGACATCAAGAAAGTTCTTGCTTACTCGACCATTTCGCAGCTCGGTTACATGTTCCTGGCCTGCGGCGTTGGCGCATTTGTCGCCGCGATCTTCCACGTCATCACGCACGCATTCTTCAAAGCGTTGCTGTTCCTCGGTTCCGGCTCGGTGATTCACGGCATGCACCACGAGCAGGACATGCGGCGCATGGGCGGACTCAAGAAGTACATGCCCATCACGTTTGCAACGATGTTGACCGGATGGCTTGCGATCAGTGGCATTCCAATCTTCGCCGGGTTCTTTTCGAAGGATGAGATTCTCTGGAAGACGTGGAGCGCCTCGATTCCATTCAGCAAGCTTCTTTGGGCCATCGGCGCACTCACTGCGTTCCTAACCGCGGTTTATATGACGCGGATGATGGTGATGACGTTCTGGGGTGAGGAGCGCTTTCGCGATACACACGCAGTCAAACAGATCGAGCCTGACGAGCATCATGGGCCGGTAGTACCGCATGAGTCGCCGCGCGTAATGACGATCCCGTTGATCGTGCTGGCAGTGTTGTCGACGTTCGGTGGTCTGATCGGCGTGCCGTATGCGTTGAGTTCGATCTTTGCGGATAAGGACATCAACGTTATCGAGCATACCTTGCATCCGGTGGTTGCGAGCGTTCCCGCCGCGGGGCACGCAGTCGCCGAATCTCATCCGGCAGAGCCCGCTGCACCTCCGCCGGCGGATTCACACGCGCCGCCGGCAACTACTGAGCACGCAGCCGCGGCAGCAGAAACGCATGCGACGCATTCGGCCGAGGAGATCTCTGCTGAACGCATGCTTGCGGGACTTTCCGTGCTCATCGCCGTGTTGGGCATCGGTGCTGGCTGGTACTTATTCAAGCGACAGCCCTTGTTACAGATGCCACGACTGCTCGAGAACAAGTACTACGTTGACGAGGCTTACGATACAACGTTGATTCGACCGATCAACGTAGTCTCGCGTGAAGTTTTTTGGAAGATACTGGATATCGGCGTGATCGACGGCATTCTGCACTCAATTGGCGACGCAGTCACGGAAGCGGGCCGGCTCGGGCGCTACCTGCAAGCAGGATTTGTCCGCGGTTACACAGCGATCATTCTTTTCGGAGCACTGATTTTAATCGGACTATTTGCGTTTACCTGGGCGTTCCAGGTTGCAACGCAGTAGGGCGTCTGCCTGGAGACGCCCAAATTTAATTAGCGTTTATGCCCTATCTACTGAGCATTCTGATTCTCTTGCCCGTCGCGGGCGCGCTCGCGATGGTGCTCTACAGTTTTGCGTCAAGCAGGCGCGAAGAGCATTACCGCTGGATCGCGCTCGTTGTGACAGTCGCGACTTTTGCCGTGTCGTTACTGCTGCTGCGCGGCGTCGGCACGGGCCCGGAGTTCAGGTTTGAAGAGAACGTAAGCTGGATCGGAATGATCAATGCGAACTATCACCTCGGCGTCGATGGCATCAGTCTGTGGCTGGTTCTGTTGACGACGCTGTTGATGCCGATCTCGGTGCTGTCGAGTTGGACCGCGATCCAAAAGCGACCACTCTCTTACTTCGTCTTTCTGCTCATTCTCGAGTCGGCAATGATCGGCGTCTTTGTTTCGCTCGACCTGCTGCTCTTCTACTTGTTCTTCGAAGCATCGCTGATCCCGATGTTCTTCCTGATCGGAATCTGGGGTGGCGAGCGTCGCATCTACGCCGCGATCAAGTTTTTCATCTACACGGCCGTGGGCAGCTTGTTGATGCTCGTGGGCATCATCGCGCTCTATTACCTTTACGGTACGTTTGATTACCAGGCGCTGCTGCAAGCGATTATCGACCGGCCGCTTTCGGAGTGGGGGCGCGCGGAGTTCTGGCTGTTCCTCGCGTTTGCCCTCGCATTCTGTATCAAGGTACCGCTGTTTCCATTTCACACGTGGCTGCCCGACGCGCACACCGAGGCGCCCACGGCTGGTTCCGTAATCCTTGCAGGTGTGTTGCTCAAAATGGGAACGTACGGTCTTTTGCGCTTCAACCTGGCTTTGTTCCCGAACGCTGCGCGGTGGTGGGCACCTGTGATCATCACACTTGCGGTGATCGGAATCATCTATGGCGCGCTGGTCGCGATGGTCCAACCTGACGTCAAACGTCTCGTCGCCTACTCATCGGTGAGTCACATGGGATTCGTCGTGCTGGGTCTGTTCTCGTTTACAGAGCTCGGCATGCAGGGCGCGCTTTACCAGATGCTCAATCACGGCGTTTCGACCGGCGCGCTCTTCCTCTTCGTCGGATTTATTTATGAACGACGTCACACGCGCATGATCAGCGAGTTTGGCGGACTGTCTAAACCGATGCCGTGGTTCTCGACGTTGTTTGTAATCGCATCGCTGTCATCGATCGGTCTGCCGTTTTTGAACGGCTTTGTCGGCGAGTTTCTGATCCTGATCGGGACGTGGACGTCGCAAATCATCGCTCATGCGTGGATCGTGACGATGCTCGCGGCCACTGGCGTGATCTGGGCTGCGGTTTACATGCTCTGGATGTTGCAGCGAGTGATTTTCGGGCCCGTTACGAATCCCGAGAACGAGCGCTTGCTTGATTTGAACAGCCGCGAGCTTGGGCTGTTGTTGCCGCTGCTCTTCCTGATGCTTTTCATGGGTGTTTATCCACGCGTCTTCCTGGATCGTTCGAAGGCAAGCGTGGAAACAGTTCGCCTTCGCGTTTCGCCCGCGCCCGGCGGCTCATATACGACCTCGGCGGGGATCGGGTCAGTACCGCAACGCGGTAGCGTCGGGTCGGTACGGATTCATGAGCCTCAAAACCCGACGCTACCGCGTTCAGATACTGACCCGACCCAAGAACGTACTAAGGCAGAATGAATTCGTTTCTCGCACAATCAGTGTTGCCAATCATCAACTGGGCGTTAATAGCACCCGAAGTCATCGTTTGTCTGGCGGCCGTGCTCGTCATGCTCGTCGATGCATTTGTGCGCCCGACGCAGCGCTGGATAACGGGCGGTATTTCACTGGTTGGCATCGTTGCCGGCGCTGTAGCCACGATTTGGCTCTGGGCGACTGGTATCGGCGGCGCCGCCGCGGATGCGTTCAACGGAATGATTGCGCTCGACGAGCTTCGCCTCGGCTTCACACTCATCTTCCTGCTCGTGTCCGGTCTAACGCTGTTGCTTTCGACTGTTTGGGTAGGCGGCGAGAACTTGCCGGCGGGCGAGTTTCATTCATTACTTTTGTTCGCGACTGTCGGCATGATGTTGATGGCCTCGGGTAACGATCTCGTGATCATCTTCCTCGGACTCGAGATCCTCTCGATCGCAACTTACGTGATGGCAGGATTCCGTCGCACCGATATTCGCTCGAACGAATCGTCTCTAAAGTATTTCATTCTCGGTTCCTTCTCGTCTGCGTTTCTACTCTACGGCATCGCGCTGATCTACGGCGCCACGTCGATTGCCGAGCCTGGACCAGGCGGATCGCTCAACAG
Source organism: Pyrinomonadaceae bacterium (assembly GCA_025937955.1). GTDB lineage: Bacteria > Acidobacteriota > Blastocatellia > Pyrinomonadales > Pyrinomonadaceae > PSRF01. Next base: position 8,112 of record JAICQI010000047.1, on the reverse strand, counting down.
GATCGTTGCCGGCACGACCAACATCGCGGAGATTGCCACGCGCATTAACCAGGCGCAGTATCCGGCACTGCTCTACGCCGGTGCCGCGATGATGCTCGTGGGATTTGGTTTCAAGATCGCCACTGCGCCCTTTCACATCTGGACGCCGGACGTTTACGAAGGCGCTCCCACGCCAGTCACGGCGTTTATGGCTGCCGGGCCGAAGGCCGCCGGGTTCGCATCCTTCATCCGCGTCTTCGTGTTTGGTTTGCCGTTTGTAGTTTCCGCGTCGAGCGCATCCGGCGGCAATCTCCATCAACTCTGGGTCAGCGTGCTGGTCGTGATGGCGATCTTGACGATGACGCTCGGCAACGTCGTCGCGATCGTCCAAAACAACGTCAAGCGCATGCTGGCGTATTCATCGATTGCGCACGCGGGTTATGCCCTCGTCGGCGTGGTCGCGGCCGGGGTGTCGACAGATCCGGGTAAACGCAATATCGCGCTCACCTCGGTGATCTTCTATCTGTTGACTTACGCGGTTATGAATATCGGCGCGTTCGCCGTGGTTCAACTGATTGCGCGAAGCGGCGATCGACGCACGGCGATCGAAGATTACCGTGGCATCGGTTTCGAGTCGCCCGTGCTGGCGTTTTCGTTGAGTCTGTTTATGTTGAGTCTCCTGGGAATGCCGCTGACCGCGGGCTTCATGGGAAAGATCATGGTTTTTGGCGCCGCGATCGATCAGAGATATTACGGGCTGGTCGTGATCGGCGTGCTCAACACAGCGATTTCGGCTTACTACTATCTGCGGTTGATCATCGTAATGTTCTTCGGTGAAAGAACGATGGCGTGGAGTGCGCCGAGAGTTCCGGCGAGTGTCGCGCTCGCGCTGGTAATTACGGTGCTCGGTGTACTTTACCTGGGAATCTTTCCGGGACGCATCGTCAGCGCGCTGCAAACAAAAATCCAATCCCAGTTGTATACAGGACAGATAAGCCACAGATAGTGCCCGCCGAAGACTACGCACACAAAATCCAGCAACAACTCGGGGAGACGTGGCTGCCGCGAATCTATCGCGAGCGCATCCGCAAGCTGCGCACCCGCTCGTACCACTTCGACAATCCCAACGCCTCCGCTCGTGTCGTCATTCAGCACACTCTGCTCGGAGTCGAACTGAAGATTGGACGGCGCCGCCTGCTCTGCCCCGATCTGGCCACTGCCCGGTATCTTTCAGTTTTTGCCAGAATCGGCTGTAGCGATGTAGCAGTACCGTACGACATAACAAAAATCTCGCATTTAGCGGACGAATTAGAGTCATCGTGGTATAGAATGTTGTTGCTCGTTGAGCAGGAAGCCAGAGCCGAGAGCGCCAGATTCAAAGGAAGACTTCATGGCCTGCTACTTGCTAAGATCCGCGCCGAGATTGTGGAAGCCGGAGCAGGCACACGCGTGCCCGAGTTCAGGCAAAGTACAAAACAGCGCACGAGTTAATCTCAGGACGACCACTATTGAACCCGATGAGCCAAGACTTGACCCCCATTAACGACCCGCCCGAGATCGGGGCACTCCCCTTTCCTTTCAACCAGCAGAACTTCTGTCGCTACGAGCCCGTGCACCAGAGTATCGACGAGGCACGTGTGCTCGTCGTCGACAACTTGCTGCGCGACGAACGCGATCTTTCTTCCGTTGCGCGTGAGGAGTGGGGCGTCGCGCTGGCTGCCGAGATGCGGCGCGAGCGCATGATTGCCGGCATGGCGATCGAAAACATTCTCAACAACGTTTCTCGTTTGGTGAAGCGGCCCACGACGGAAGTGGCGCACCTTTCCGAAGCAGCAGAAGCTGATAAACGTTTTAAGCCTGACGCAATTGTGCTCAGCGGCACGTTGCGCGATTTCGACTATTACAATTCATTAATCCTGGAAGACTTCGGCGTCTTTATTCGTGAGACGAAGACTCCGGTGCTAGCGATCTGTGGCGGGCACCAGCTAGTTGGCCTCAGTTTTGGCGCTCGCGTGCTCACGCTCGCCAATATGGAGCAACACGAGCAACGCGCCACCCGACCGCACGAATATCAATACCGCTTTGTGCGCATCACCGAGCCCACTGATCCGATTTTCAAGAACATCAACTGTGCTGACCCGGAGACACCGGCGCGCATTCTTCGCGTGTGGCAGAACCACGGGCTGCAACTCGATCGCATACCAGATGGTTTCAAACTGCTGGCGACGTCGTATCTCTGTCGGAACCAGATGATGGTGAAGCGCACTGAGGGACAGCTGATCTACACCGTGCAGTTTCATCTCGAGAAATCTTTCGAAGACTGGAACAAGAACCGCACGCGCTGGGAGCATCCAAACGAGTCGCGTGATGGTCGCATTCTTTTTGAGAACTTCCTGACACTTGCCACCAGCTAAGACTCTCACGCAAAAAAGTCTCGCGCTGGCGGCGCGTGAGCTCGCCGCACGAGATAAGACGTTAGCTGGCATACTCGCGACTTATGGTGATCCGCCGCTCTGGCGTCGCGCCACCGGCTTTCAGACTCTCGTTCACATCATTCTCGAGCAGCAGGTGTCGTTGAAGTCTGCGAAGTCGATGCTCGTCAGGCTCGAAGGCGCGATACAGCCGTTTACGCCTTTTCGCTTCATTGAGCTGGGTGATAGTTACCTGCGTGGGCTTGGTGTGACGCGACAGAAGTCAGCGTACCTTTTGCACCTGTCGGATTCGATCGTTAACGGTGATTTGAGTTTTAACCGACTCGAGCGCATGAGTGACGACGAAGCGCGGTTAGTGCTCACGCAGGTGAAAGGAATCGGATCGTGGAGCGCTGACGTTTACCTGCTGATGGCGATGCGCCGCGCGGACATCTGGCCGGCTGGGGATCTGGCTCTCGCGGTAGCGATGCAGGATCTTAAAGGCATGTCCCGCCGCCCTGCCCCTGAAGAGCTGGAACGCCTCGCCGAACCATGGCGCCCCCATCGCGCCGTCGCCGCACGGATGTTGTGGCAGTACTATCTAGCCACAAAAAAGGCACAAAAGGCATAAAATTAATCCTGAATTCGAACCCAGGACGCTTACCTGAATAATATTTTTGTGCCTTTGTGCCTTTTTGTGGCTGTTCTTTTTTGCTTCTTTGTGGCTTATTTCGAGATTGTCGATGCGGTGGTGGTTGGACGCGGCGTGGTGATCTCGGAGGTCTCAGGGACGTTTTCCATTGTCAACGTGATCAAATCATCAACCACTGCCTTGAGATCGTGTGTCTCGTGATAGATCTGGAGCTGCCGGTCGGCCGACGTGCCGCGTTGCAAGATCGTATGGACATGCTCGATCTCTTTTCTCGAACCCAATTCATCAATCACATCGTCCACAAACTCCAATAACTCAAGCACCAGATCGCGCACGGGTACTTCCGTCTGCTTCCCGAAGTCGATCAACTTGCCATCCAACCCGTAGCGCACAGCGCGCCACTTGTTCTCCTGGATCAGCATGCGACGATACAAGCGGAACCCCAGGTTGCGCTCGATCAACTTATTCAACTTCGCCACAATCGCCTGGAACAGCGCGGCGATCGCAAGTGTGTCGTCAACGCGCGTGGGAATGTCGCAAACCCGAAACTCGAGCGTTGGGAAATACGGATGCGGCCGGATGTCCCACCAGATCTTCTTACCGTCGTTAATGCATCCGGTCTTGATCAGTAGATCGACATAGCGTTGGAACCCGCTATAAGAGTCAAAGTGATCCGGAATATCAGTGCGTGGAAACTGTTTGAAGACTTCAGTGCGATAAGATTTCAGTCCGGTATTGTGGCCCATCCAGAACGGCGACGACGTCGACAACGCCAGCACATGCGGCAGAAAATAACGTGCCGCGTTCATGATTTGAATGGCGCGCTCGCGATCAGCCATCCCGACGTGAACGTGCAGCCCGAATATCAACAACGAGCGCGCAACCGTTTGCAGTTCCTGGACCAGCAGCTCGTAGCGCTCATCGTCGAATATTTTCTGATCTTGCCAGTGTGAGATCGGATGCGTAGAAGCGGCGACGATCGCCAATCCATTTTTCCTCGCCAGCCCGGCGATGATGCTTCGGAGTCGCGTAATGTCAGTGCGTGCTTCCTGGATGTTGCGGCAAATGCCCGTGCCTACTTCCACCATCGACTGGATCATCTCGGGCTTGATCTGCTCGCCGAGCAGCATCTTGCCCTCTTCGAGGATCTCCGCGACATGCGAGCGCAATTCGCGCGTATGTGGATCAACGATCTGAAATTCCTCTTCGATGCCCAGTGTAAATTGATCGAACATTTGCCCTCTTTCCATCGGCTGCCTTACGTATTCAAAGATTTTGCGATCGCGCGCCAGTCAGGCTTCACCTTGCTCAACATTTCATGTCGCAGGTGACGCCATGCGCTGCCCGGTGAGTTTATCGGACTATAAAGATCGAAGTGCACATACCACGTTCGTGGCTCACCTTCCTGAAACAGAAAATGAAGGATCGCCGTGTCTCTTTGCTTTTCGTAAAAGCCGCCGCTCGTATCGCTGTGATTCGCAAACCGGCGCGTGAAATCGCGTCGTCGCGACAAGGTCGACTCAATCATCGGCCACGCTTCAAATTGTAGCCCGACGCCGCCTTCACCATAAACATTAGTCACTCGTTTGACGAGATGCCAGAGCTGTTTGCTCTGCATTCGATCCAACAGCAACAGCAGCGCTTGTTTCTTATCGAGTGCCCATGAATCGAAGGCTTCGGCGTCCGTTGGCGCACCCCATAGCCCGGCAAGTTTTCCGCGAAGAAGTTCTCTCGTAGCGCCCGGAAGCTCTGACCACGCCGGCGCCTTTGCCTCGCTGTTATCCATTCGAAACTTCTCGTTCCAGGATGGCGCGGACTTCATCCGACAATCCCTGGAACTTCAAACCCACGCCCCGGCCCGGGTTGCTGTAAACAACCACCGCGTTACAAACCGCCTGCACGTCCTTGCGAAAAGGTATGCGCACGAGCAGCAAAGAGCCTTCGGGAATCTCCGCCTGCGTGTTCATATACAGGCCACCGGGGCTGATGTCTTTTGTGCTCGCTACACCCGTAACATCCGTGCCATCAAAGAAAACGTCCACTATCAGTCGCGAGCGATCGAAGTTTCGGCGCTCCTCAGGCGATTCAAACCCTCTGTCGTTGTCGTCAGCCATCGGATTCTCCTCTGCGATTGTAGCCACAAAAAAGCATAAAAGTCACAAAACATTTTACGAGCCACTTATGCCTTTTGTGGCTATTCTGCCTTTTTGTAGCTCATTTTTGGCTGATGATGTAAGTGGGCACCATGCCGCCGCCGGAGCTTACGTTAGCAAGCTCCGTGAACGACAGCCGCGTGAATGCCGAGCCCACCTTACCATTGAAGAGCAGCGGATCGAGGTCAACTAACTGTTCCGCAAACTCGATGCGTCCATCGTCAGTCAGCGCCGGGAAAGTCTCGCGAGCAGTGGGCACACGTTCCTGAACGAGATAGTCGCCGTTCGCGAGTGCGTCCTGAATTGCATGGTTCCAGCCGGCCTCATCGACGTTCCAACCAATCGTAATTCCCTGACCACCGTAATCGTCGTTAGGCTTCAGTACCAAACGCTCGCTGTTGCTGCGAATGAACTCGAGCAGATCGACGCTGCGACCGAAGTAGTCAGTGTGTTCGTGTCTCACCGAGCGCGTCCAGGGCACGTGTGAACGGATTGCTTCGAGCTCCTTCTCGGAGAACAAACCGGCATGACGCGGATTTGTCAGCACAGCGAACAGCGCCTTCTTGTGAATCAACTTCGAGCGAAAACTATTCACCATGCAGATTGCACCGGCGCGATATGCATCGAGCAGTGCCGGGTATTCACGAATGATGGGCAAGTACTCGTTCACGAGCAGGCGCTTGTAAACGATGTCGATTTCCTGGCCCGATACGCTCAAGCGGTTGTTTTTAAATTCGAGCTCCTGTGGCGTGCAGATTACTGACGGATAGCCGGCGCTTTCAAAGAACTCTCGAAACAACTCAAACTCTTTGACTGTCGGCACTCCGGCAAGATCGACAATCGCAATACGAGGCGGTCGTTCAGGCTTGCGGCCGAGATATTCCTGATACGAGCTGAGCAGGACATCGAGCATGTAGCGTCTGCCGTACAACGGTCGCACGTTGTAATCGACCGCAAACTCTTTCATCACCGGCAACGACGAAAAGATGTCGTATGCAGCATCGGCGTACGCGATGCCCGCGGGACTCTCGCCGTTGAGCTCGACGAAGCTGTACGCATCTTTCGTCAGAAACGAATCCAGCCGTGAAGTCGGCGAAACGGCCGCGTAACCCGGATCGATCGAAACCAGATCACGTTCGATCTCCGTCAGGCCGAGATCGTCGACAACACTCGGGTCAGCTACTGCTGCATCCTTTACCTTCTGAATTGCAGACCAGACGGTTTCACAAACCTGGCAGATGCGCGCGAAGTCTGTTTCGGAAACAAAGTGCGGGCGGAGATACGGTGAAAGCCGGCGGCCACCGAAGATGAGTTTGGCGTTCTCCAAACCCTCGTCAAGCAAAGCGCGGGACGCTTCGGCCAGGTCCGGATTGGCCAGTAAATCGTGATAACGAGCAACAGCCTCGGGGAACATGGGCCGCTAGGTTAACATCTGCCACAAAAAGGCACAAAAGTCACATAAAGAAAGTTCAGAGTTCAAGGTTTAGCTTGGCTGCCGAACTCGTTTTTTGTGACTTTTGTGCCTTTTTGTGGCTATTTCTTTTTAGTGGCGACCGTGATGATCAGTTTTTCTTTGTTTCGTACGACCTCGAAGGTGAACGAGGTTGGTTGGGTTGCCGGTTTGAATAGCGAGACGGGTTTTCCATCGATCGACTGAATGACGTCGCCGGCTTGCAGGCCGGCTTCGAAGGCTGCCGTCAGGGGCTCTACGTACACCACCAGCAGGCCTGCAGTCGTTCCGAGTTGTGAAGCGACGGGAGGTTTCAGGGCGATGGTCTCGATACCTTGTTGGAACAACGAGAAGCCCCGGGCTGTTGGCGGACGCAGGGTAAAGCTGAACACTGGATCCAACTTTCCACTCAACTTGACATTCAGCGGCTCTTCCGCCGGTCGATCGGGACGCGCCACCGTGAACTCCACCAAACTACTCGGACCAGCCTGCTCGAGCCACCAGGTAAAATCGTCTGCAGTCTGAATCCAGTTGTCATCAACTTTCAGGATCACGTCACCGGCTCGCAGCGACGCCTTTGCAGCCGGGCTGTCGGGCGCAATCGAGGTCAGCAATATCCCGTGATGTTTTCCGGCCAGTGCGGCGGCGCGTTGTAACTCCCAACCGTGATTCCGGATCTGATCGAGATTGAGCGTAGTGATAGCCTCGCCTTTAACACCCAACCACGGTCGCGGCACGCTTGCCTGCTGTTCCAATACACGCTGCGCCGCACGTTTGATCAATGCTGCAGGCAAGATGCTCGCTTCGTTTCCTTCCAGACCATCGACGATACCGATCGTCTCGCCCGCCTCGTTGAGCGCAACGCCACCGATGTTCGCGTTTGAGAGTTTGGGCGCGCTCACTTTAAACCGTGCGACACCACCTGACGGCGCGGGCATCACGTCTCGTATGCGGCCCTCAATCGCAGCCATTCGAGCGTAGAGACTACCACGCAGCATCTGTCGCGCCTTTGTTACCGGCTCTGGACTAAACAGCAGTACTGTCTGGCCAGTATTCAACTGCTCATCTTTGATCGCGCCCGCCGGAACTGCGTTTTTGTTGACGAGGCGAAGTATTGAGAGTCCTGTAACCGCATCGAGCCCGACGTACTTCGCGGCGAGACGCTTTCCTTCAGGTCCGATAACCGTAATGTCAGGACCGTTGAAAAGACCGACACGCGGAGCGGGAACCGCACGCGGCGATCTCGGCGCACGTGGTGTCGCCGGAGCCAGTGGCGCCACCATGTCCGTTGGTCCAAACTCGACTTCAGCTTCGGGCAACCATGCGGCAATCGTTTCACCGTCGTCCATCGCCAAACCGGCTATGACGTTGGTATGAACATCGTCCATTAAGTTGAAAGCAAAATCCACTGAGGCAACTGACTGCACCTGTTGCTGGGAGCGCCGTAACAAGCGAAACATTTTCAGT
>JAICQI010000879.1 GCA_025937955.1 Pyrinomonadaceae bacterium | reverse complement strand
TAGATTTCTCTTTCGAGTAATTGTGGTCGTGCTGTGTTTGGCGGCTTTGTTTGCTGGACAGCAGCGTGCCTTGACTAGTTTCACGCCTGCTGATGATTACAAAGCCGACGCCGTCGCAGATGTTGCGGCGATGGCGAAGCAGTCGCAGGTCATGGTCGACATGGTCTTCAGTTTTGGCGAGCTCGGTTTTCAGGAAGTTGAGACTTCAAAGTACCTTACCGGCATTCTCAAAAAAGAAGGCTTTAAGATCGAACAAGGCATCGCGGGGATTCCAACGGCGTGGGTTGCGACGTGGGGCTCGGGCAAGCCGGTCATCGCGTTGGGCTCCGACGTTGATTGCATCCCACAAGCGTCACAGAAGCCCGGTGTTGCGTATCACGACCCACTGATCGAAGGCGCTCCGGGTCATGGCGAAGGTCACAACTCCGGCGTGCCGCTCAACATCACCGCCGCGATCGCCGTAAAGCGACAAATGGACCGCCACAAACTTCCCGGCACGATTAAGATCTGGCCGGGCGTCGCTGAAGAGCTCGTGGCGGGCAAGGCGTTCTTCGTGCGCGCCGGCGTTTTCAAAGATGTGGACGTGGTCCTGTTTACGCACGTGGGCAACAATCTCAACACGTCGTGGGGACAGTCGTCCGCGACGGGTCTCGTGTCAGTTGAATATACGTTCAAGGGCGAGAGCGCACACTCGGCAGGCGCGCCGTGGCAGGGACGCAGCGCGCTCGATGCGGTCGAGTTGATGGATATCGGCTGGAATTTCCGTCGCGAACACCTGCGAACACAGCAACGATCTCATTACGTGATTACTAATGGCGGCGATCAGCCTAACGTGGTGCCGCGCCTGGCAAGTGTCTGGTACTACTTCCGCGAGCTCGATTACGAGCACATCAAACAGATGCGCGAGATGGGTGACGCCATGGCCCAGGGCGCGGCAATGATGACTAACACGACTGTTAGCTCGCGCGTGCTCGGCGCAGCATGGCCGCAACACTTCAACAGGCCCGTTGCGGAAGCGATGTACGAAAACATCAGGAAGGTTGGTCTGCCGCAATGGAGCGAGGCTGATCAAACTCGCAAAGGCGTTGCAAAAAGAGTTGAAAGCACGCGAGCAGGGTTTGGCCACTGAATTGATGCCGCTCGCTGGTCCAGTGGCCGACGAGGCGAGGCAAGGCGGTTCCGACGACATCGGCGATGTGTCGTGGAACGTGCCGACAATTTCGCTGCGTTACCCGTCGAACATTCCCGGGTTGCCAGGTCACAACTGGGCTAACGCGATCGCGATGGCCACGCCAATCGCGCACAAGGGCGTAACGGCGGGCGCGAAAGTGGTCGCAATGACCATGATCGATTTACTGACAAAACCGGAACTGGTGGAACAGGCGTGGACTTACTTTCGCACTGTGCAAACAAAAGATCGGCAGTACCAGCCGCTGATCTCGCCGGACGACAAGCCACCAATCTGGTTGAACCAGCGGACGATGGATACGTATCGTGAACGGATGCGAAAGTATTATTACGATCCATCGAAGTACAACACGTATCTCGAGCAGTTAGGGATCAAATATCCAACCACGCGTTAATCACAGGAGCTATCAATGGCTGAACCGAAGACCAAACCAACGAACGCGAGTGTCAAAGAATTTCTTAATCAGATTTCCGATAAAGAACGACGTGACGACTGTTTCGCGGTCCTGAAGATCATGGAAGAGATTACCGGCGACAAACCTAAGATGTGGGGGCCGAGTATCGTCGGCTTCGGCACTTTCCACTACAAATACGCCAGCGGCCGTGAGGGCGATTGGCCCGTGGCCGCATTCTCACCGCGCAAAATAGACCTGACGCTCTACCTCACGCCAGGCTTCGAGAAACACACGGAGCTGATGCAGAAGTTGGGCAAGCACAGCACCGGCAAGTCGTGTCTCTACATTAAACGCCTCTCAGATATCCATGTGCCCACACTCAAGAAGTTGATCAAAACTTCAACAAAGGAGGCGCGTGATTACTGGAATCGATCTGTGTAATCCGTGGCCTAGGATTTTGCCGTTCGGTTGGCGCATAATCGTCAATCATGAACAAACATCGGTTGGAACAGATCGAGAGATACGTGATCGGCTATTTTCAAGCCCGACAACACACACGTATCCTGGCCAAGGAATTGTTTGACAGCGCGAGCACTTTCGCAAACGCTGACATCGTCAGGGCGCTTGAAGATCTCGAAAAGCACGAGCGCCTGCTGGTGCGTCATACAACCGAAGGTAACGACTACATTTCACTGACGCCGCAGGGAATCGATCGACTGGGTCTCCAGCAAGCGCGAGTTGAGGACGATGTGCCGGCGCTGCCGCATCCACCAAAGAGCGCCACGAAGGCTGTATAGAGTTATTCGCAGTATGAAGGCAGTAGCGCCCATCCTCCTCCTCCTCTTCCTGTTGTATCTCCCCACGGCAGCCCAGGAGCCACTCGGCGACGGTAATTCTCTTGCCGAAGTGCGCGACAAAC
>JAICQI010000178.1 GCA_025937955.1 Pyrinomonadaceae bacterium | reverse complement strand
TCCCAATAAAATCGTCGTGACAACTGTCATCAAAACTGCGGTAATCAAGTTCTTCATTTCAGGCTAATCCAAGCGAGTGAATGATCACGTCAATGATCTTTATTCCAAAAAACGGCACGACAATCCCGCCCAGTCCATAAATCAGAAGATTGCGCCGCAACAACGAAGCAGCGCTCATCGGCCGATACTTCACACCTCGCAAAGCCAGCGGAATCAGCGCAATGATGATCAGCGCATTGAAAATTACGGCCGATAGAATCGCGGATTGCGGCGTGCGCAGGCCCATGATGTTTAGCGCATTGAGAACGGGAAAAGCAGCGGCAAACATGGCCGGGATAATCGCAAAGTATTTTGCTACGTCATTGGCAATCGAAAACGTGGTGAGCGCGCCACGCGTCATTAACAATTGTTTTCCTATTTCGACGACCTCGATCAATTTAGTGGGATTGGAGTCGAGATCCACCATGTTACCGGCTTCTTTAGCTGCTTGCGTACCCGTATTCATGGCAAGCCCAACATCCGCCTGGGCCAGGGCAGGAGCGTCATTCGTGCCATCACCGGTCATGGCAACGAGCTTGCCACCCTCTTGCTCGCGTTTGATGAGCGCCATTTTGTCTTCTGGTGTGGCTTCGGCAAGAAAATCATCGACGCCGGCTTCTCTCGCGATCGTCGCAGCAGTTAACTGGTTATCGCCCGTAATCATGACTGTGCGGATACCCATCTGCCGCATCTGCTTAAAGCGCTCTGCCATTCCTCCCTTGACGATGTCGTTTAGTTGAATCACACCAAGCGGCAGATGGTCTTCAGCAACGACCAAAGGTGTGCCGCCTTCGCGTGAAATCCGCTCGACGATTCTGCTTAAATCCGTCGCAAGGTAATTACCGTTTGAACCAAGGTACTTTTGAATTGCATCGGCAGCTCCTTTGCGAATCTCGCGGCTGGCGAAATCAACACCCGACATGCGCGTGTGCGCAGTAAAAGGCACGAACGTAGCTTCGTGCGGCGCGAGCTCGCGGCCACGCAGCCCATATTTTTCTTTGGCGAGCACAACAATCGAGCGTCCTTCCGGAGTTTCGTCGGCAAGCGAAGATAACTGTGCGGCTTCGGCCAACTCTTTTTCATCTACCCCGGGCAATGGAACGAAAGCCGTTGCCTGACGATTACCCAACGTGATGGTTCCGGTTTTATCAAGCAATAGCGTATTCACGTCGCCGGCTGCTTCGACCGCGCGTCCTGACATTGCCAGCACGTTGTGTTGGATCAAACGATCCATACCGGCGATTCCGATTGCACTCAATAAACCACCGATAGTAGTTGGGATCAGACACACGAGCAGAGCTACGAGTACAAAGATCGTCTGCGGCGCCGAGGAGTAGATAGCGAAGGGCTGAAGCGTAACAACCGCCAGCAGAAAAATTATCGTGAGACCCGCGAGGAGGATATTCAAGGCGATCTCGTTCGGCGTCTTCTGACGTTCGGCGCCTTCAACAAGCTCGATCATTCGATCGACAAACGTCTCGCCAGGGTTGGAAGTGATCCTGACCTTAATTTGATCGGAAAGCACGCGAGTCCCGCCCGTGACTGCCGATCGATCACCTCCAGCCTCGCGAATCACAGGCGCGCTTTCGCCGGTGATGGCCGACTCGTCGACTGATGCAACACCTTCGATAATCTCGCCGTCTCCCGGAATGAATTCACCTGCGTAAACCACGACCACATCATCTTTGCGCAGGTCTGGCGCCGGCACATCTTCCGTCGATGCGCCTGATCTGACGCGATGCGCAATCGTCTCCGTCCTTGATTTGCGGAGATTGTCTGCCTGCGCCTTCCCACGTCCTTCAGCCATAGCCTCCGCGAAGTTAGCGAACAACACCGTAAACCAGAGCCACAGAGTGATCTGTAATTCGAAGCCTGTATTGGTTAGGCCGGGAATAGGAGAAACGACGCCGCGGATTAGCTGTAGCGTAGTCAGAACACTGCCGACCTCAACTACAAACATGACGGGATTCGACATCATCTTTCGCGGATTCAGCTTTACAAACGAATCCAAGATCGCCCGCTTGACGATTTGGGTATTCCAGATTGCAGTCTTCTTACTCAAAATGTTTTACCTGCCTGCATCAATAAGTGCTCGACGATTGGTCCCAGGCTCAACGCAGGGAAAAACGTCAAAGCACCGACAATCACGATCACACTAACCAGCAAGGTCGTGAAGAGCGGTGTGGTCACTGGAAATGTTCCCAGAGATGGTGGAACGTGCTTTTTGCTCGCCAGATTTCCGGCGATCGCCAACATCGGAATGATCATCATGAAGCGCCCAACAAGCATCGCTATTCCAATGGTCGTGTTGTACCAAAGAGTGTTGGCGGAAATTCCCGCAAACGCTGAACCGTTGTTTCCCGTGCCGGAAGTGAAAGCGTAAAGAATCTCCGTAAGACCGTGCGGTCCAGCGTTATTCAATTGCGAAGTGCCGAAACCAAGTGACACTGATGAGATGGCTGCGAAAACCAAAATAACGATCGGGAAGATGAGTGCGTACAACATAGCCATCTTGACGTCATACGCTTCGATCTTCTTTCCGAGGTATTCCGGGGTTCGTCCTACCATCAATCCCGCAATAAACACGGACAAAATTACGAAGATCAGGATTCCATACATGCCTGCGCCGACGCCGCCAAAAATGACCTCGCCGAGCATGATGTTGGTTAAGGGGATCAGACCACCGAGTGGCGTAAAACTGTCATGCATCCCGTTTACCGCTCCACACGAAGCACCGGTTGTTACGGTGGCCCAAAGACTCGTATTCGCTACACCGAAACGGACTTCTTTCCCTTCCATGTTTCCACCGGCTTGCATGGAGCTCGCCTGCTGGTCCACTTTGGCGAGCAAGGGGTTTCCTTTTGCTTCAGCCCAGTACGTAATGGTGATGCCCGCAAAAAAGAGTACCGACATTGCGGCAAACACTGCCCAGCCGTGCTTCTGCGAACCTGTCATCCTGCCGAGCGTGTAAGTCAGGCTTGCTGAGATTGCGAAGATCGCGAACATCCCAATGAAGTTGGTAAGAGGTGTCGGGTTCTCAAACGGGTGTGCGCTGTTGGCGTTAAAGAATCCACCACCATTCGTTCCCCACTGTTTGATGATTTCCTGCGACGCTACCGGCCCCTGAGCAATTATCTGTTGGGACTGCGCAGCTCCTTTATCGACAAGCTGTGCTGTGTCATAAGGCCGTAGATTTTGAGGAACGCCGTTAGCGACGAGTACAAGAGCGCCAACAATACAAAATGGAAGACAAACCCAGAGCACGGCGCGGGTCAGGTCCACCCAGAAATTTCCGATAGTCTGCACCTCGCGACGCACAATGCCTCGGATAAAAGCGATTGCCAGAGAGAGGCCAACAGCGGCCGATACAAAATTGTGATACGCGAGCCCGGCCATCTGAGTGAAGTAACTCATGGTCGTTTCGGGCAGATACGATTGCCAGTTTGTATTCGTCGTAAACGATGCGGCCGTATTGAATGAAGAACCGGTGAAAGTCGAATCCACTCCGGGCAACTGCTGTGGATTGAACGGCAGCACGCTTTGCAGTCGCTGCATGAGGTACAGTGCGATCATCGACACGCCGCTGAACAACAGCATCGAGATCGCGTACTCCGTCCACTTCATTTCCCGTTCTTCGTTTACTCTGGTCAGGCGATAAATTAAGCGTTCGATGGGTCGCAGTACTGGATCGAGAAATGTCTTCTCTCGATTGAAGACGTGCGTCATGAAGAGACCCAGCGGCTTTGTGACAGCCACGATAATTACGAAAAACAGCAGAATCTGTAGCCAGCCATTCAAGGTCATTGTCAGAACTTCTCCGGCCGCAGCAGCGCGTACGTCAGGTAGATAAGTAGCAGCGCTGACGATGTTAAAGCGATCATCGATTCCATAGTCATTTCCTTACCTCAACTTCTCGCATGCATGCACATATGCAATCGCGATCAGGAAGAAAGCAGCCGTCAAACCAATAAAGATCAGGTCGAGCATGCATCTCCTACGAATTCGCAGCCTCGCGCCAATCACGGGTCGCGCTGTGGACCAGTGTCAATCTTTTCAGCCGGAACTCGCGTTCCTTTCGATTGCGCCGCAATGTGCGCCACACGATAAACTGCGCAATGCAGACCGAACTGAATAACTTCAGATCCTTCAGCATCGTCGCCGTCGTTTGCTTCAAGCTTTGTCGTACTCGCATCACCATGTTCCTTGCTTTCGTCCGAACCACCAGATGAGACCAAGCGTCGCGGTATTCTGTTCTTTCTTCAGAACGCCTGGTTGTTACGTCAGAAAGAAGGGTTGATTGGACAGAAAACCATTACTACCGCAATGAACATCGCGTGTGTCTTGCTCATGACTCAAGACTACGAAGAATTTCATAAGGATGGTGTAAAGAGTGCATAAAAAGATCGTAAGGATTTCGGACTGCCAAAGTTTTACTAAAGAGAGTCTGATCTTTTTCGGTGCTGGTCCAGCAAATCTAAACAATGTGCACCAAGGATCGCGATGGGCAGCGCGAGTATTAGTGAGGTTATACCAACGGCATAGAGCGTCGGGTGATCGTGTGCATTCAAGATTGCGTTCGTTGTAAGGAGACTTCCACCTAAGCCTGCAATGGCAGCTAGCACGAAGCATGCGACAGCCGCTGGAGCGTGCCACGCGGGTTGTAGGTTTATTCTGAACATCAATAGAACCTTACGCTCTTCCGCATAAAAGAGGCGTAAAGGTTCCATAAAAAGTTTGTAAAGAAGGTAAGGAACGGCGGTGAAGTTATGAGCCTGGATCGAAGCGATAACCGATCCATGGTTCCGTCACGATATAACGAGGCGTCGCCTCGAGTTCGACCTTTTTCCTCAGGTTACCGATAAAAACTCGGAGGTACTCGTTTTGTTCAACGTAGTTGCTGCCCCAGATGGCGGCGAGCAGTGTTCGGTGCGTGAGCACCTTTCCAGAGTGTTTGATGAAGTAAATCAGCAGATCAAACTCCTTAGGTGTGAGGTGTACGTCCTTGTCGCGGACTTTTACCTCGCGAGATTCGAGGTTGACATGAAAGTCTCCAACGTCGAGTGTGACCTGAGTAGTCTCGCTGATCGGTGGTGCGTTTGCGCGACGCAGTGAGGCACGAACGCGCGCAAGCAATTCGTCGATGCCAAATGGCTTGGTTACAAAGTCATCGGCGCCAATATCAAGCGCTTCTACTTTCGTTTTCTCCTCGCCTTTTGCAGACAACACGATAATCGGAACCTGAGATATCGCCCGCAAGCGCCTACAGAACTCGAGGCCGTCAACGTTCGGCATCGCGAGATCAGTGATCACAAGGTCCGGATGCCATTCGTTGAAGGATTCTAATCCGGATTCGCCGTCGGAAGCGCCACGCACGTCGTAACCACGTGACTTTAGACCAGTCCGCAGTACCCGGATCAATTGCGGCTCGTCATCGACTACTAGAATTCTTGCTCGATCGTTCATGGTCCAGGAGGTGCTTGTCCATTGTTCGGGGCATCGTCATCGCCGATTGGTAATGTAAAGACAACGCGTGTGCCCTTGCCGTTTCTACCAGACTCGATCCAGATCTTTCCTTCGTGTGCCTCGACTATTCCTTTCGCGATCGCGAGTCCCATACCTGTGCCTGACGGTTGCTGAGTGGTGACATCGCCATCGCGAGTTGCCCGAAAGAATTTGTCAAACACGCGCTCCCGCATGTCGCGGTTGATACCCGTTCCCTCGTCCTCCACTGCCATAGTCACCATGGCTTCCGGACCGCGTTGCGCCTGGATAACAATTGATGAGCCGGCTGGAGAATACTTTGTAGCATTATCAACAAGCGTATAGACGACTTCGCTTACTGCGTTCGCGTCGACGCGCACGACGGGTAGTTCCTTTTCAGTATCAATCCGCAAATGGTAATTAGTAGTTAGAGATTTTGCCCGTGTCAGAGCAGTTGAAATAATTTCATCAACCGCGCCCCAGCGCCGCCGTAAACGCAGCTCACCCGCCTCGATCCGCGCCAGATCGATCAGATCGGTGATGAAACGGTTGAGCCGATCGCTTTCCTGATCGATGATCTCCAACATTTCAGATCGTGATTCCGCATCAAGTGTTACGGGCTGACTTTCATCTGTTTGCCCGCGTGCTTCATCTATCAGCGTAGTGATCGACGCTTTGATCGCAGTCAGAGGCGTGCGGAGGTCGTGCGTCACCGCATCAAGGAGTGCCGACTTCAGCCGCTCACTTCGTTTTATTGCTTCGGCCTCGCTTTCACGTTCAAAGGCGGCCTGTAATTGCGTGTATAAGCTCTCTACCTCAAGTTTTCGGCTTTCAGCTTCTTCGGCGCGTTGTTTGGCGCGCGCGGATAGCTGCCCAACGGCCAAAGCGGTAGTAAAGAAAACGATTAAAGCGACCCAGTTCTCTGCGTGTGCGATGGTTAACGTATACAGGGGCGGCAGAAAGAAAAAGTTGAAGCAAAACATTCCCAACACTGAGGCTACGAGTGCTGGTCGACTTCCCCAAAACAACGCGACAAAGAGCACAACAAGCAGGAAGGCAAGCGCGACTGTCGTTGCATTCACCTGCTGTTGGAAAGGAGCAAGTGCAGTCGTAACGACAGCCGTGCCTCCTACAGCGCCAACGTAACCATCCCATCGCAAATTCAATAGACGTTGCGGCATCAGCCTATTGTAAGACCGCAGACACCTAAATCTCGATCTGTTCGCCCATCTCAACTACCCGATCCGGCGGAATACAGAAATAGGCAGTCGCGCTCGTCGCGTTATGTGAAATGATGGAAAAGATCTTTTCGCGCCATAGCGCCATGCCTGGCCGCTTTGATGCGATGATTGTTTCGCGCCCTAGAAAATAAGTTGTGTCTTGCGGCACGTATGCAAATCCGGGCATGGTGAGGTTTTCTAACACGTTTGGTATGTCGGGGTCTTCCATGAACCCGTAGTAAACCTTTAGCCGGTGGAACCCATTCCCCAGCGGTTCGATCTCAACTCGTTCTTCAGGAGCAACAAATGGGATCTGTTTTGTCTTGACGGTTAAAAATAGCACTCGCTGGTGGAGCACTTTGTTGTGTTCAA
The DNA here is from genome assembly GCA_025937955.1 of Pyrinomonadaceae bacterium. Lineage (GTDB taxonomy): Bacteria > Acidobacteriota > Blastocatellia > Pyrinomonadales > Pyrinomonadaceae > PSRF01. Next base: position 2,361 of record JAICQI010000178.1, on the reverse strand, counting down.
GATTATGCAGTAGCGCAGGAGGCGTTCGAGAAGCATTGCCGTTCATAAAGATCGCGGTGCCGGGCACGCGCGTAGGCGGACGACGTTCGATCTCCTCGAGGAATTCTTCAAGCGGTTTTGCTTCCGTCTGAATGCGCTCGTTTAGGATGCGTCGTCCCTTCTTCCACGTAGTCATAACGATGAATACCAGTGCAGCCAGCAACAGCGGGAACCAGCCACCCTGGGCCACCTTGATAATGTTCGCTCCGAAGAAAGCCAGATCGATGATCAAAAAGAAGAGTGCCAGCGCGGCAGTTGGCAAAAACCCCCAACCCCAAACACGACGCGCTACTACATAGAACAGGATCGTTGTGATGACCATCGTCGAGGTCACCGCCACGCCATAAGCGGCGGCAAGGTTACTTGAGGAACGAAAGCCAACCACGATCGCAATACACCCCACCATCAACGCCCAGTTCACCGCCGGAATATAGATCTGCCCGAATTCTCTGGTTGAAGTGTGATTAATTTTCAGACGAGGACTGAATCCGAGCTGCACGGCCTGCATGGTGAGCGAGAACGCTCCCGAAATGACTGCCTGCGAGGCGATGATTGCTGCTGAGGTGGCCAAAACAATCATCGGATACAAGGCCCACCCCGGAGCAAGACGATAAAAAGGATTGTGTGCAGCCTCAGGATTTTCCAGCAGCAGAGCACCCTGGCCGAAGTAATTGAGCAGTAGAGCAGGCAGCACTACGCTAAACCAGACGAGTCGAATCGGCCGCGTGCCAAAGTGGCCCATATCTGCATAGAGTGCCTCGCCACCAGTAACGACTAAGAAGACTGAACCGAGAATCAGGAAGCCATGCCACCCGTTTCGAACAAAGAAATCCAGAGCGTGAAGGGGATTAACCGCGGCAACCACCTCGGGATAACGCAGAATCTGCGCGATACCGAGCGCGGCCAACGCCGTGAACCACATCAACGTTATTGGACCAAAGATCCTCCCTACCTTCGCAGTCCCCCTACTCTGAAAGAGGAACAGCGCGACTAGTATGACGATTGTGATCGGCACTACGTAAGCACTGAAGATCGGAGTCGCGACGTTCAAACCTTCCATCGCGCCTAGCACCGAGATTGCCGGAGTAATAATTCCATCACCGTACAAGAGCGCTGCACCGAAGATGCCGATGAAAATCAAAAATGCGTGCTCAGTCCGACCTGATGGTCTAATCGGTGTCGCCAGTGCTGTAAGCGACAGAATTCCTCCTTCGCCGTGGTTGTGTGCCCGCAGCACAAACACGAGATACTTGATGGAGATGACGATTATGAGTGACCAGAAAATCAGTGACAGAACGCCAAGTATGTTTGCCGGTGAGGGAACGATCGCATGCGCTCCGTGGAAACATTCGCGCATCGCGTAGAGCGGACTCGTACCAATATCGCCGTAGACTACTCCGAGCGCAGCGAGTGAGAGCACAAAAAGATATCGTCCACGCGGCGCACGGCGCGCGATATGAGTGGCTCCTGTTGCTGTGGTGTGAATGTCGGTAACTGCCGGTTCCGTTATGTTCGCTCGCGACACAGAATCACTCCGCTCAGAATCAGTTATCGTCGCGACGCAGAAGACTGGAGGATGACCATGAAAGTGGCCATAGTTATTTGGCAGACGCTGCCTGACATGCAATCGCGATTAAGAATGGCATAAAAGTCGTAAAGATTTTATAAAGATGCGCGGATTGCGAGCGAACACCAAAAGTGAACGGTACTGATACTTTAACTGTCGGGAGTCTACTGATTACATGCCATTAAAGGTTGGAGCATCAGATAAATTCGGCATTCGATACGAAGGTCGCTGGACAGTCTTCAATATGGCTGACGTTATGGACGAGCGTGCGGACACCATTCGGTTAGAACCGCCCGCCGTCGAAGATGAAGGAGCCGAGTTTTGGGTGCGACGCGGATCGTTGCTGGAGTACCACCAAGTAAAACGGCAATACGGAACAGAAGGACGCTGGACCATCGGAAGCCTAAAAGGTCGTGGCGTCTTCGGAGAAGCTGACAGACCCATCCAACGCTTGCGTCTTTATTTCAACTCACGCCGCATTTCAGCTCGACGAGGTGACTGATCGGGCGCGAAGGGCGGCAATCTGAATCCGATGCTGGCAAATCTCATCGAATGTGGTTAAAAATCAGCCGTGGACCATATTTCGGTTTAATATCGTAAGTCCCCGGTTCAAAGCGAATCCCTTTCCACTGGTCGCGAGTCGAAGAAGCTTCACAACCGGTCTTCCGCACTGCCCTGCCTGATAAAACTCCCGTTTGGTTACTCACACGTTATGAAGATGTGGCCACCCTGTTGAAAGACGAATGCTTCGTTTT
>JAICQI010000733.1 GCA_025937955.1 Pyrinomonadaceae bacterium | reverse complement strand
GTTTTGGACAATCAAAATGTCGTTTCCGTCCTCGAAGTATTCTGGACGATAAAACTCGACAACGTTGTTCGTTGGCCATCTGATCTCCGGAAAGCCGGCCTCGAACGACAAGTCAAACGCATCCCAAGCCTCGTGCAGGAACACGTCAGCGACATATGGTTCTCCCATTTTATAGACGTCAGCGTGGACCCAATACGGGATAAGAAGCGGGCGCCCTTTCGCTCCTTTGAGGTTAACCGTGTAGATCTTTTGCGGTGAGGTAGTGCTAGTGAAAACGGCGGTCTTCTTATCGATCCACGCACGTACGCCTAAAACTGAAATGAACAGTATCACCCCAACGCTCACGAGAAACGTGAGACCAACTTTGTGGTTGAGACTGAGACGCGAACTGGATCGCTTCGACATCAATCAATGGTTCAAGGCTTTGCTTTAGGCTCGGCGTAGAAAACCTTGTTCACGATCTTCCACTCGTCACCAACTTTCAGCAACGACATGTAATCGGTGGAAGTAACCGCGGGGTACTCGAGCACGATCTTGCCGACGCCGGCGTTGCCGGTGATCTCGACGTTCTCGATCCGTCGCTTGCGCTGCGCTTCATCGGCAGCAGGCTTACCGTTGAAACGTGATGCAAACTCTTCGGCCGTCATGTTCATGAGCTTGCCGTCGCGAAACGCCATGATCTTCGCGTCGGTGTGAAACGCTTTGCGCATGAAATCGCCATTGCCGGTTGCGTGACCCTGGATGTAATTGTCGAGTGGTACTCGCGCTGCCGCCTCCGACGTTGCCATCGATGAACCATTCGTGGATTGAAAAATCGCCAGTAGTCCGAAAATCGCCACAAACGATACAACTAACAATTTCTTCATAAGCTCTCCTAAACTCATCTGGTTTTTGCTGAGCAACGCGGAAGCTAAGACTCTACCACACTTCACGCACGCGATACTTTCTTACTTCGTTTCTCACGGATCGTGCGACAATGTGGTTGCCATGGTCCCCCGCCTGCTATTGATAAGCGTCTTACTTCTTTGCACTGCCGATTTCTCTTTTGCGCAAGAATCTGAGCCATCTCTGCCTCCGCCTCCGGAGATCGAAATTCTTAAGCTGAAAGGCCGGAAGCCAAATTTAGACGCGAACGGCGAGGGAATCACCTCTTATAAAACCAGCTACGAAGAGCAAGAAGGCACAGCGAGCGCACGCCTTATCAAAAAGACGGACCTGAAATTTAAGTTTGAGCTTCCGGTTGGCTACACGGTTTTTAACGATCTGCTCTATTTAGTTGAGGCGAAGGAACTGTATCTGACGACGAGCGACATCACTTTTAGTCTACCGTCCGCTCGCACGAAGGAAATCTTCGATCAACTCCGGATCCTTCATCCGAACTTCGATCCGGTCGAACCAGAAGTGCACGCCTGGGTCGACGCCACAGTCGTGGGCAATTCAAGGGACATTCGGAAGTTGCTCTCTGAATCGGCGATCAAAGAACGCCTGCCAGACTTCAAGACGAAAACGTTGCACGCCTTCAGTAAAACCGGCTCGAACATCTCCGTCGTAGCCCTAAGAGATCCCGCTAAGGCGCGTGACAGTTTTACAGCAGACCTGGAACTTACGGGAGTTGCTCCTCCGAAAGTGATCGAAGGAGCGTTAGTGACGTATCGATTGAAGATCACAAACAGAGGACCCGACACCGCTACCGGCATTTTTCTTGAGGCAAATCCAGCGTTCTCGTTTGTTTCCATTGATGCAGGTCCAGGCAAGTGCCGTGAATCGGGCCAACACGTATTCTGCAAGTTTCCGAATCTGGAAAAAGATCGTAGCGTCGAGTTCAAAATAGTTGAGCGGAGTGAGTGGAATCGTTACCCTTTCACAGATTCATTCGAAAACAAACCGTTTACTCCGAAGTTCACCAAACAGATTAATGTCGTCGCGAAGGAACGGGATCCTGAGCACGAGAATAGTGAATTACGCCTGACTACGGAGGTGTATCAGGATCAGAACCAGCCACCTGACGTCGAACTGGTAAGCCCCACCGAGTTCCAACTGCTTCCCGGCCCGACGGCGTCGGTGCCGATTCGCGTAAAAGCTTCCGACCCTGATGGCTTCATCAAGAAGGTGGAAGTGCTTGGTCCGAAAAATTTGGCTGAGGCGACGTTGGATCCTGACGGCGAGTACGATCTCATCTATAAAGACGCAGGTTACGGACGACATCGTCCGATTATTAGAGCGACGGACAATCAGGGACGATTCACTACAATTCCTGGGCCGGAGTTTTTCGTTAACGGACCTGCCCGAGTTGAAATAATCAGTCCAAGAGCTGGAACTGTGGTTAAACAATCCGATGGTGAACTGACGGTTACGGTCCATGCGACTAGTGCTTCTGCGCCTTTAAAGAAAGTTTCGCTCCGTAATTGGGACCGGGAAGTAAGAGGGATTGGAATGACACCTTTGTACTGGAGTTGAAACGTTGCTATCGCCGATGTCCGCTGTTCGCGGTTGCGATCGACGAGAATGGGGTGGAAACACGTTCCGATTATTTGGAATTGATAATCGCATCGACTCCGGTTACGAAGCTCGCGTGGTCAGACCGCGAATATGTACGGGAGTTTGAGACCGGCAAGCCGTTGAAGGTGGATGCAGTGACTCTGATGTCATCAGCACATTATGAAATTCAGTACGACGCTCCACTAAAGAAGGTGGAATTCTTTGTTGACGGACAACTCGTTTGCTCAGACAACGAGCCGAGGAGTCATAGCTCATATAGCGAGTGTGTTTGGCGACCATCGCCGGGGAAATACAAACTCCACGCGGTCACGACTGACGTTGACGGGATGGTAGGAAAATCGGAGGTGATCGAAGTCGTGATTGAGCGACCCTGATCACCTCCGACGTAGACTGTTAGATTCGAAATTACTGCCGGATGGTTATCTCGCCTTCGCCCTTCAGAATATCGGCGAACTCGTAACTCTGAAGTGAATAACTCTTACAGGCCTTGAGTTGACCTGGAATTAAACTGGGTGAAGGTATGCCGATGTCCTCTTTTACCTCAAAGTCGGTGGACCACCAACTCATGAACGCGCCTTTATCGCCAGGGACTTCGAAATCTGAAGGAATCCATCCGCCCGGCTCCGGGTCGCAAAACGACCAGACAAACTTGTCGGCTTGTTCGCGACCATCGTTGTCTTCGACAACCAACTGCACAAATTTACCGATATAACTGCGGAGGCTGGAGTCCTTGATAATTCCGCTCATCAAAGCCCTGTTTTTCTCGATCGTCATCGAGTCGAATTCTGCTTTCATGAAAAACGAAACCGGATCCTCTTTCGGACCTTCGCCATCGCCGTCCGG
>JAICQI010000144.1 GCA_025937955.1 Pyrinomonadaceae bacterium | reverse complement strand
GGCGCAGGTGGTTGATGAAGAGCCGGGCGTGAACTTGCAACGCACGAGCCCATCTCTCAGCGCAGTCTTCGTGCGTGGGCTGACAGGCAGAAACGTAGCTATCTACGTTGACGGCGTGCGTTACACCACCAGCGCTCAGCGCGGTGGCGTGGGAACGTTCTTCAGTTTGATCGAACCCTCGAGCCTCGAAACGGTCGAAGTCCTGCGTGGTCCAAACAGCTCGCAATACGGTTCAGATGTTCACGGCGGCGTAGTCAACTTCATCTCGCAGGCACCCAGATACGGTGGACCAAAAAACGAGTTTCACGGCCACGCCAACGTTTTCTACACGTCTCCCACGAACGGCTTTGGTGGCAACACGCTGCTGACCTACGGCACGCGGCGTTACGGCTTCCTGCTTAACATGAACGGACGCCGCATCAGCACACTGCGACCGGGAACAGGTCTCGACTATCACGCCGCGGTCACGCGTTTTCTTGGCCTGCCGTCAGACGTTTTCGGCACGAGGCTCCCTGACACAGGCTTCACCCAATACGGTGGCTTGCTCCGTACGAACTTCAACATCGACGACAACACGCAACTTCTCTTCAGCTACGCGCGCAACCAGCAAGACAACGGCAAGCGCTACGACCAGTTGCTCGGCGGCGACGGCAACAACATCGCCGATCTGCGCAACCTGATGACCGACACCTTCTATGCACGATTGTTCCGGCAGAAGCTTTGGATCTTCGACAACGGCTCGTTTACGTTTTCTTACAACAGCCAACGCGAAGAGAGGATCAACCAGGGCGGGCAGGGAAATCCTGTTGCCGCGATCACGAACCAGCGCGAGCGCACCAACGTTTTAGGCTTCAACTTCTATCTCGACAAACAGTTTGGCGACCGCGACACTTTTCTGATTGGCGCCGACGTGTACCGCGACAAGCTCAACGCTCCTGCGTCCACTTTCGATCCGGTCACCAGGACTTTTACGAACTCTCGTCCCCGCATCCCGCACGGCGCGCGTTATCTTTCGTACGGCTTCTTTGCGCAGAACAGCTTCACCGCCATTCCGGATCGCTTACAGATCAACGGCGCTCTGCGTTACAGCGTAGCCTCGTACAAATCACAGGCCAGCAACGCTCCGCTTGGACCAACCGGTCTTCCGCTTTTTCCTGACGACAGCCAGCGCTTCGGGGCGTTGTCTGGACGCATCGGCGGTGTCGTGAGGGTCACCGGCGGTTTCGATATCGCGGCGAAGTACACGCGCGGGTTCCGTGCGCCGAACACAACCGATCTCGGCATCATCGGAGTGGTGGGAACAGGGTTCGAAGTCGACGCCGCTACCGCGGCGGCGCGTGGTGGTTTCATCGGCACTACATCAGGCGGCGACGCTGTCTCTACCGGCATTCCCGTGACTCGTCTGGATCCGGAATACAGCGACAGCTTTGACCTCAGTTTCCGTTACACAAGCCGCAGGTTTGGCGCCGAGCTGACCGGTTTCACACTCAAACTCGGCGACGTATATTTCGATCAGGCTTTGGTGCTCCCGCCGGGCGCGACCGGGACGTTCCTCGGCAGCGATCAGATTATCGCGCAGAACGCGGCAGGTCTCGTGTTTGTAGCAGCGGCGCCGACCAGCCCCGTGCTGGTGCGCGTAAACTTTGACGATGCTCGGTTCAACGGTGTCGAATTCAACGGTCGCGCGCGTTTCACCGATCAATGGAGCGCGAATGCCAACTTCACTTACCTCCGCGCGCACAGCTTGCTGAATGGATTGCCGCCGAACGTCGAGGGTGGTATTCCACCTGCGACGGGTTTTGTGAGTTTGCGTTATCAACCTCGCTCGCGTTTCTACCTCGAGGGCTATTCAACGATGGCGGGGCGTCAGAATCGTTTGTCATCACTCGATCTCTCTGACCGTCGTACGGGCGGCGCACGGTCGCGAACCAATATTCAAAACTTCTTCCGTCGCGGAGCTTGCGTGCGTGGATTGACAACGCCTGGTCCAATCGGCTGCGGTTCAGCGGGAGGGATCCTGATTCCGACTGGCGAAACGCTGGCGCAGGTCCAGAACCGCCTGCTGCCGATTGACGCGACAATTAACGGCGTTCGCGTGGTGAACAACGACACGCTAGTGCCGACGCATCCGTATTTGGCGGGTTATGGTCTGGTTGGCGTGCGCGGCGCGTTCAAGTTTGGCGAGGGATCGGAGATCTTCGTCGACTTCGAAAACATCTTCGACAAGTCGTATCGCGGGATCAGTTGGGGAGTCGACGGCACAGGCCGAGGCGTGACACTGCGCTATCGCTACGAGTTCTGATAGCCACAAAAGGCACAAAAAGCACAAAAGAAGAATTAATCCTTTGTGCTTTTTGTGCCTTTTTGTGGCTAAGTCTTTTATTAAACCGGAGGAGCTGTTTCCTCAAATGGGAGATCCGGTTGGTAGCTCTTGTCGCGTCCGGCGACGTACAGCCTCATCGCAAACCAGAGAATCCCGAGCGCGAAAGAGATCCAGAGTACTGTCCAGAAGATAGCGGGAATACCGGTGGCGTTGGCCATGTTCATCGCGTCATTCGCAACTGGCGGCGCGAAAGGCGTGGCGAGTAAGAAAACTGTTTTCAGATCAAAGAGCGCATTCAAGACGCATTGCACTGCCAGGAAACTCACAAAGAACGTCGCCACTCGCCCACTGGCAAACTTTGCGATCAAAACCAAGCCAACTGAAATCAGCGTACCGGCGAACAATGTGAACGGTATTCCGGACCAGCCTGTCATCCAAACCAGCGGTTTGAATAGACCATAGATCATCGTCAGCGCGAAGATGAAAATGCCGCAGGCCAGCAACACAATGCGCGCCGCGACTGCTTTGCGGATCAGGACCAGCAACAACGCGCCGAACGCCATCGAACCGAGATAGCCGGCGCTGTTGATGAAGATCTGTGAGAGGAGTCCGCCCCGGGTGGTCTGGGTTACGCCGCTGGTGTCCGTGGCTACGCTGAGGTTAGCCACCGAGTTGCCGGTCAACAGGGCCGCGAGCGCGTGTCCGCCTTCATGTATAAAGGTGACGAAAATCTGGAAAGGATAAGTCAGAAACTCTGCGTACGGTATGAACCAGAGCACCACGGAAATCGTGGCGGCGATAAGCAGAGTCAATGCCTGGGGTCGCGCGTCTTGTGCAAGCCTGTATCTCATTTTTAACTCTCCGGTCAGTCGGCGGAAATTTGCCTTATTTTAGTGCCGCCGTGATTAACGCACAATGCCGGGCGCAGGTTCCAAAGCCCTCTCGTAGTCTCCAGACTTACCCCCGGTTTTGCTCTCCAACCGCACGTCCGTGATTGTCATCCCTTTTTCCAGTGCCTTGCACATGTCGTAAACAGTTAAGGCGGCCACTGAGACTGCTGTCAGCGCTTCCATCTCGACACCCGTTTGGGCGTTAGTCGAGACTTCCGCCTCGAGCGCCACGCCCGAATCTTCCAACGTTGCCCGCACCTCGATGTGCGTCAATGGCAGCGGGTGGCAGAGCGGGATTAGCTCTGAAGTTCGCTTCGCCGCCATGATCCCTGCCAGCCGTGCGGCTTCGAGTGGATCTCCCTTGGGAGTACGATGTTCGCGCAGTGCCGACACCGTCGCGCCAGTCATTAACACCCGCGCTGACGCCACGGCACGCCGCATAGTTATCTGCTTATTCCCGGTATCGACCATGCGAACGCGGCCCTGTTCGTCGACGTGCGAAAGCTGTGTCATTGGCGAAAGTAGATAACAAAAACGCGATTCCAGGCAAGTAGATCTCGACAGCCGACCACGTTTACGACTAGACTGCCACGACCGGGACGAGGGCCTCATTCGGGTTGGTTCTCATGCTTTTATCCCAATCTCGAGCCTGGGTAGTTCTGTAGCAGTATCTAGCAAGTAACAAAAATCCGATTGGCGCGCATATTCGTAGAGTGATCGATTATTAGCTTCGGAGGTTCGCCGTGTTTGAGACTGATAAGGAAGTACTTGACTGGTACGAGCAGCAACCCCGCGCTCTATCAAAAGAGTACGTGAATAACATAAAGTGGAACGAGATTAAGAATTACCAACTCAATCCCGCGTTTGTGCCCGTGCTCATTTATATGCGCGATATCGAGTACTTCACTGATATGTATTATCAGGAGTTGCGCCGCACGCCGACCGGGAAAGACCCGATAATCCGGAAATTCATGGATCGCTGGAGTATTGAAGAGCTCCACCACGGCAACCTTCTGAATCGGTTTTTGGAAGAAGCCGGCGTGCCGACCGGAAAGAATTGGCAGGTCGAGGCAGATCGCAATATTCCCCGTCTCTACAAGATCGGAAGTTACCTCGTTGATTACGGCGCGCGGCCGTTCGGAAAGTATTTCCACGGCGCGCACATGGTCTGGGGCGCGATCAACGAGATCACGGCCATGAACGCTTACCGGCGACTTTCGGATCTCGCTGGTCATCCGGTGCTGAAACAACTGTTGATTGGAATCGTGCAGGAAGAGTCGATTCACGGAAGCTTCTATTGGAACGTGGCGCGCGTGAAGCTCAATGAGTCGCAGTTTTCGAAAATCCTGGCAAAGTTCATTATCGGAAAATTCTGGTCGCCGGTGGGCCAGGGAGCGAAGCCGAAGGGCGAGACGAACTACGTTATGGCCACGCTGTTTCCCGGCAAAGAAGGATTGCAGTTGTTCGATGAGAAGATCGGCAGTCGGATTGAGCGTTTGCCTGGTTTCGGGGGCTTCAAAGGATTGACGGAACGCATTGCGCCGGTGGTGCAGGGTGCGGCGGCGTTGCAATCAGCAGCTACGGTAAGCGCAGCACATTAACCAGAGAGCCGGCCTCGACCGACTTCATGCCGGCGGGCACGATTGCCAGTGCGGTCGTTAACGCGAAGGCGACGAAGTCAGATGAGCCACCCCACTTCAAAGGGAAGGCGATGAGCTCACCGTCGTCGTTGGTTGTTAACTGCGCCGGCAAGTAACTTTCCCGATCTGTTGTTCCCTTCACACTTCGTGCAAGCGCGGCGGTTTCTCGCTTCAATGCGGGATCCGTTGCGCCTTGCATGGTTAGTAATGCTGTCCGCGCAAACAAGTTGAAAGTAACTGCGACCGAAACGGGATTGCCCGGTAGGCCAAACACGAGTGTGCCGTTGGGCAGTCTCGCGAATACAGTTGGCTTACCCGGGCGAAGCGCGATGCGTTCGAAGAAGAGTTCTGCGCCGAGTTCCTTCAGCGCTGCTTTGGTGACGTCGTAAACGCCCATCGATACGCCGCCTGAAGTGACGATCACATCGCAGCTCTGCGCCGCTGTACTGATCTGACTTTTCAAAAGCGACGTTTCATCGCCGGTCAATGGCATGCGTTCGACAGTGGCGCCGGCGAGTTGAGAGTAGGATGAAATTGAGTAATTGTTTGAATCGCGTATCTGGTCCTGGCCAGGTTTTTGATCGACCGGAACCAGTTCGGTGCCGGTAGCAAGTACTGCAACGCGCGGCTTGCGATGGACTGCCACAGTCGCATAACCAAACGCAGCGAGCACCGCCATCATTGCCGCGTTCACGATCGTCCCTGCACTCAAGACAGTCACGCCGGCCTGGATTTCCGCGCCGCGTTTGACGATTGATTTTCCCGTCTCGACGCTTTCCTGCAATTCGACTACGGTGCCGTCTTTCAGTTCCGTAGTTAACTCGACCTGCTGCACGCTATCAGCGCCTTCGGGCACCGGCGCGCCGGTCATGATCCGCACCGCTTGTCCTTCTTCCAGCTGGTGGTGCCAGCCTCTGCCGGCCGCTGATTCACCAACAATCCGCACACGCGCGGGAACTGACTTCGCATCCTCCGCCCGCACCGCGTAGCCATCCATCTGCGAGCGATCGAAGGGCGGAAGGTCCGAATCGGCAACCACGTCCTCCGCCAACACTCGCCCGAGGGCATCTTGCAGTTGCACACGCTCTGTGGAGAGCGTCGGCGTATGCTGTCTCACAATCTGAATAGCTTCGGCAACCGAAATCATCGACTTAAATTTTTTGATGCTTACTTGTCTATGCGCCTTATGTGCCTTTTGTGGCTAACCCCTCTTGTTCCTTTTTGTGGCTAAAAACCGAAAGGCCGGTTTTTGGACCGGCCTCTCAAGGTTGGCGGAGGCATTCAGCCTCGATTGGTCACCGTCCTCACCCCGGCAACCACATTCACCGTTGGACAGGATTTTATTCAAAACCGCCGCGCCGTCAATAGCAGAGCAACGATCATTTAATTTCTTAATGATTTATCTGTATTCGAACTACGGAATACTGGTGCTTGGCGGAACGCCAGCCCACTTATTCGAGATCCGTCCCTCGAACCGGTCGGTGCTCAGCAGAACGTGCGACGGTACCGGCATCGTCGTCAGTGTCGGCGAAGCTTTAGCCTCGGCATTGGACCAGACAAACGCTTCCGCATTGATCTTCAACGAGTCGGCATAAGAAAAATACTTCTGCGTGTCTGTCCCGTCCGGGATCATCAGCACGTAATAACCGATGCCTGCCTTTTTGGCGCGCTCTCGTAAGTTCTCGAGCGAAGTTTTCGCTTCAGCGCACGTATCGCAGTTCGGACTGACTAGCACGACCAGCGCCATCGAGTGTCCCTGGTTAACGTCTGCCAGCGTGCGTCCTTCTTGATTGCGCCACGAGCGCAGATCGATGACCTCTACTCCATCCTGGACGTTAGTCTGAGCTGGCAACGCGGTCACAAAGCCAACCGCAAGCAAACACAGAACTACAAAACTGATAACAACGGGTTTCTTGAGAGGGCGAGTTGGCATTACAGCCTCCTGTCGGGAGGACAAAGTTTCGATCGGCGAGGTTAATAAAGTAGTGGCGGAGCCGACGGGACTCGAACCCGCGACCTCCGACGTGACAGGCCGGCGTTCTAACCAACTGAACTACGACTCCGCAAAGAACTTGCTCTTTTGGTAGGCACGGAGGGACTCGAACCCCCAACCTCTTCCTTGTAAGGGAAGCCGTCTACCATTGACGTACGTGCCTGCGTCAGGACTGACCCTGCCGTCCGTCCTGCTAAAGCGAGTCGCCATGCTACCACAAAGATGGATTAGCCACAAAAAGGCACAAAAGGCTCCAAAGAGAGTGCAACCAATTTTGTACTTTTGTGCTTCTTTGTGGCTAACTAGTCTTTTGTGGCAAAATTCGCAACGAGAGCCCAGCCAGTTTGTCGCTATGTCAATACTTGTAAAGTCTTGTCTTCTTCTGATTGTCGTGACTGCGGTCGCGGCTCAGCAGATTACTCAGCAACCTTCACAAAGGCCTCGCCGCGTCAATGGCAGTGAGCAAACAACTGAGGCGAAGAAAACTTCAGGCGGCTCGGGCTCCGAAGAGGTTGACGAAGGTGACGTGGTCAGGGTTGATACGCAACTCGTTTCCGTTCCCGCTGTTGTAACTGATGGCTCGGGTCGCCCGGTATCCGGCCTTAAGCCCGAGAACTTCCGCCTCATCGAGGACGGTCAACCGCAAACCATCACCAACTTCGGCACCACCGAGACTCCGTTCGAGATCGCTTTGTTGCTCGATACGTCTGGATCGACGCGTGACGACGTCGCGTTGATACGCGCAGCCGCAAACAGTTTCATCGAAGCATTGCGTCCGGGAGATCGCGTTGGAATTGTTGCTTTCAATACTGCGCCAACAAGCGACAAGCCGATCGCCGCGGTCGAAGTGTTAAGCGCTCTAACTGATAATCGCGAGTCGTTGCGTGGCGCAATCGAAAACCTCGGCTCGAGTCAGGGAACGCCGTACTACGACGCGCTCGAACGAGTCGCGGACAGCATTTTCCGCGATGCACCGAGTGAAGATGTGCGTGGACGGCGCGCCATAGTCGCGTTGACTGACGGTGTCGATTCGTCGAGCAACTCGGATTTCGCCACGGCAAGGGTGAAACTATCGCGCGCGGGCGTTGCTTGTTACTTCATACAAGTCAACACTGAAGACTTTGTCGAAGATCGCCTGATGAAGGATTGCAACGACGATGGCCAGCTCGCGCTCTCGCAGAAACAGATTCAACGTTACCGCGAGCTCTTCTTCCCGAAAGCGAAGTCGGAAAATTTCGACAGTTTCTGCCAGATGGGCCCGTTTGAAAGAATGTCGATCAGTCGCGAGCTTTATAACCTCGCGCGCCGCGAGATGAATGAGCTCGCACGTGCTTCGGGCGGTCGAAGTTTTGCCGCGGCGACGTTGGCGGATGCGCGCGCTGCGTTTGCGCGCGTGGCGGCTGACATCGGCACGCTTTACAGTCTCGGTTACTATCCGACCAATAAAGCTCGTGATGGAAAATTCCGTTCCATCAAGCTCGAAGTCAAGGGTTTGAAAGACAAGACACAGATCCGCGCGCGCGATGGATACTACGCGCCGAAACAGTAGAGACATTGCCAACTTCCAATCCTTTTAATCGCGTCTTACTAATCGTTCTCGACGGCGCCGGCATTGGCGCCATGCCTGATGCTCCGGAATGGGGCGACGCCGGCGCCGACACCTTCGGGCACATTCTCGAGTTGCGTCCGGTGCGATTACCAAACCTGCAACGATATGGGCTCGGTAACATCCGCCCGTTACAAGCACTGCCGCCCTTGGACCAACTGAGCGGGTCGTATGGTCGCTGTGCCTTGCGGTCAAACGGAAAAGATACGACTACGGGTCACTGGGAGATGGCGGGCATCGTTCTGGACCGCGCTTTCCCGACTTACCCTGATGGCTTTCCGTCGGCTGTGATTGACAGGTTCATTAAAGAGACATCAGTCCCAGGAATTCTCGGAAACATCCCCGCCTCGGGAACAGAGATCATCAAGGTGCTGGGCGAAGAGCACGTCAAGACAGGCAAGCCCATTGTCTACACGTCGGCGGATTCAGTATTTCAAATAGCAGCACACGAAGAAGTGATCCCGCTCGAAAGGCTGTACGAGATCTGCGAGATCGCTCGTGGCATACTCGACGGGGAACACAAAGTCGGACGCGTGATCGCGCGCCCGTTCCTTGGCCAGACCGGATCGTTTTATCGCACCGAAAACAGGCACGACTACGCGGTGCCGCCGCCGCGCGAGAACCTTTTGCCTGCCCTTGCCGATGAAGATCTCGACGTTGTTTGTATCGGGAAGATCGCGTCGATTTATGATTCGATGGGAGTGACGAAGGAACTGACGGCGAAGAACAACGAGCAGTCGATCGATCAGACGATCAAAGCGCTGAAGGATTCCACGCGCGGATTGATTTTCTCGAACCTCGTCGATTTCGACATGCTCTACGGTCACCGGCGCGACACTGAAGGCTACGCGAAAGCGCTCGAACACTTCGACACGCGCCTGCCCGAGATCGAATCGGCGATGCACGACGACGACGTGATGATGATCACGGCGGATCATGGAAACGATCCGACGTTTCGCGGTTCCGATCACACCCGTGAATACGCGCCGCTACTTGTTTACGGTAAAAACGCCCGTCCCGGCGTCAACCTCGGCACCCGCGACTCGCTGGCCGACATCGGTCAAACAATCGCCCACAACTTCGGCCTGAGATTGAACGCCGGCGCCAGCTTCTTAGACGAAATTAGCCGCGGATAGCGCGGATCAAAGCACGGATTATTTCTTAGCCGTCAAACTCCTGTAGATCGTCTCCACCCAGCGATCGGTCTTGATAAAGCCTTCGCCCCAGGGTTTCCATTCTTCGGGGAGACCGTCACTCTTGATCTGCTCCAGGGTTTTGCCGGATGAGATCTTCTGGCGGACGATTTCGGTTGTTTCCTGCAACATGCGGTGGTAGTTCTTCAGATCGTCTACTGTCGAAATCGGACCATGGCCGGGGATCAGTTTTGCTCCCTCAGGGATCTTCGTGATGATCTCGCCGATGTTTCTCACCAACCCTTCGACGGTGCCGCCGCTGTCGAGATCAACAAACGGAAATCGACCTGCAAAGAAGTCGTCGCCAAGATGGACCACGTTTGAAGTCGTGAAGAAGATAACGCTGTCGCCGTCAGTGTGGCCCTGCGGGAAGTGAATGGCGCGAATCTCCTCCCCGTTGAAGTGGACTGTCAACGTCTTATCGAAAGTGATCACCGGCAATGCTTCTTTGGGCGACGGCGGCGTGGTGCGATTGAAGACCGTTGACCGTTGCTCGGTCGAGAGACGCTTGCGCACGTTGTCGTGAGCGATGATCGTACCTTCTGGTCCAAAAGCAGCGTTGCCGCCTGTGTGATCGCCGTGCCAGTGT
>JAICQI010000374.1 GCA_025937955.1 Pyrinomonadaceae bacterium | reverse complement strand
CGTTCGTGGTTGTTGAGTTTCGGAGCGCGGTTCGATCGGTGGTTGAATAGTCGTGGGTTCTCGGATCGGATACCGGTAGTTGGCGTGCCGGCGCTGAACGATTTCGCGGACCGATCAGAAACAGCGTTTAGCCCACGCGTTTCGTTGCTGAAGCGTTTCGATCACGGACTTTCTTTTAGTGCTTCTGCGTATCGCGCTTTCCGGGCGCCCACGCTCAATGAGCTCTACCGGAATTTCCGAGTTGGAAATGTTGTTACGAATGCCAACGCGGCCTTGCGGGCGGAGAGGCTGACGGGCGGTGAAGTCGGAGTTGGCTTACAAAAGTTTCGTGAGCGGCTGTTTGTGCGCGGTAATTTCTTTTGGAGCGAGATCGATGACTCGGTCGCCAACGTCACGATAACAACGACTCCGGCTCTTATCACACGACAACGACAAAACCTCGGGGCGATTCGCGCTCGTGGAGTCGAGCTGGCGGCGATCGGGAAGTTTGCCAGGCATTGGGAGGTTGCGGGTGAGTATTTGTTGACTGATAGCACGGTGCTGCGTTTCCCGGCTAACCCGGGCTTGGAGGGTTTGCTCGTGCCGCAGGTTCCGCGACACCAGTTCAACTTCCAGGTTACTTACGCGAATGCGGAGTGGTTGGTGGGAGCGCAGGGACGATTTGTGGGCCGGCAGTTTGACGACGACCAGAATACGTTGCCGCTGCAAAGATTCTTTACACTGGATGCGGAGGTTTCGCGAGCAGTTTCTGAACGGGTCCGTTTGTTTGTAGCGTTTCAAAATCTAACTGGCAGCCGTTATCAAATCAGCAGCACACCAGTATTCACCGTCGGCCCCCCGGTCCTCTTTCGTCTCGGCATCCGCTATCAGTTTTAGCCGCAGATTTTCGCGGATGAACGCGGGTCTGATCCGCCTTCATCCGCGAAAATCTGCGGCTAATTTCTTCAACTCCAGGGCGTTCTTCACCGCCGCGCCTTCCGGATCGTTGTTGAAGTACACGTACACCGACTGTAATCGATCGCGCCAACTTTCAATCCGCTTCGCCCAGGTCCGCAGCTCGGCTGTCGAATACCATCCCCAGTACTTAGCACTCGTCGGCCCGTGAAAACGGATGTAAGAAAAGTCGGCCGTGATCTCGTGCGGGATTTTCATGTCTGCGAAATCATGAATACACAGCGCCGCATTGTGCTTCCGCAACAACGCAAACACCTGCGGCACCAGCCAACTCTCCTCGCGAAACTCAAACGCGTACTTGTGCTCAACCGGCAGCGCCTCGAGAAACTCCGCCAGCCGCTCGAGATTCAACTTCCAGCGCGGCGGCAGTTGAAACAGAATCGGTCCCAGCTTCTCTTCCAACCGCTCCGCCACCAGAAAAAACTTCTCCGACGAGCTCTTCGGATCCTTTAGCTTCTTCATGTGGGTTGTGAACCGGCTGGCTTTCACCGCATAACAAAAACCTGACGGAGACGATTCCCGCCAGGTATCAAACGTCTTTGCTGTGGGAAGTCGATAGAAACTGTTGTTTATTTCAACCGTATCGAAGTGTCGCGCATAAAACTGGAACATCTCGGCACCCTTCACCCCGGGCGGATAGAAAACGCCGTCCAGCCAATGCTTGTAGTGCCATCCCGAAGTGCCGATACGAATCTTCACTTCAACAACCGGATCACTATTAGGCCGCAGATCTCCGCAAATGCACGCTGATCAGATTTGCGTTCATCCGCGGAAATCTGCGGCTTAATATTTTAGTTGCGTGACGTCTCGCGCTTCGAGCCGATGTACTTCTCAAACCAGTCGAGGTTTGCTTTCATCGCAGCCAACTGCATCTTCGGCTCAGTTGGTCCGTGCGGCTGGCGCGGCAACACGAGCATTCGCGTCGGCACGCCTTTAACTTTGAGCGCATTGTAAAACTCGTAGCCTTGCGAGATCGGGACGCGGATGTCCGCTTCGCCGTGTTGAATCATCGTCGGCGTCGTCACACCTTTAACATTGAACATCGGCGAGTGCTTTTGATAGAGGTCCATCACTTCCCACGACTGACCACCGAAGTAATCCGGCACAAACGCTGGAATGTCAGCCGTGCCGTTAAAGCTCATCAGGTTGGTCACCGGTGCGCCCGCCGACGCCGCTTTGAATCGTGATGTTTGCGTAACGATCCACGACGTCATGAATCCGCCATAGCTCCAGCCCATCACGCCCAGGCGTTCCGGATCCGCAACACCCATCTCGATAACGCGATCGACGCCTGCCATCAGATCCTGATAGTCGCCGAAGCCCCAATCGCGCATGTTTGCGCGGCGAAATTCTGCTCCATAACCACTCGAACCGCGTGGGTTCGGACGCAGGATCGCAAAACCACGCGATGCGAAAGTTGCGAGCGGATAAACTCCGCGGCCGCCGATGTAGGCCTGTTGAAACACTCCCGCCGGCCCACCATGAATGTTCAGGATCAAGGGCACGCGCTGTCCAGCTTGATATCCGACCGGATAGGTCAGCAGTCCTTCGATCTGTTTTCCGTCCTTTGATTTCCAGGTGACGACTTCCGTGCGTCCTACGGGCGGCACTTTGAGGTCGGCATTTGCCTTTGTGATTTGAACGGGCGTGAGGTCTGACACTGAAGCTACAAAGACCTCCGCGGGCGTGTCGGAAGTTTGTCCGACAAAACCGAACGTCGTTGCCGAGTGATTGAGATCTATGCCACTGACGACCACCGGAGTAGTTTTAACTTCGTCGATGCGATTGGCAGCGACATCGAGCGCATAGATCTGGGTTCCGGTTCCCTTGGCCTCGCTGAAGTAAATACGTTTTCCGTCTGCGGACCAGCCTGCGATCGCCGGTTGGGCGTCAAACGAAGGCACAACTTTCTTAGGCTGTCCGCCAGTCGCTGAGAAGATCTGGATTATGTTGAACCCCGCCCATGTTGGCGGAGCGTCGCTGGCGATCACTGCGATCGATTTCCCATCGCGTGAATAACGCGGAGCAGTTTCCGCAGCCGGTGTATTCGCGAGTGCAGTGACGTTGCCATTGGCGACTTCGATGATGGATACATCGGCAGTGGGCCAATCATTTACGACTGGCGATTTGACGTGACTGAAAGCGATGCGGGAACCGTCGCCGGACCAGTCAAAATCGTTTACGTGATAGTTGCCGGTCGTGAGTTTGCGCGGTTCGCGTTTGCCGTTCCCGTCCTTTTGAACCGAGATCACGTACAAACGCGCCATCTTCAAGTTTTCATCAACCCAGCGCCAATCGTTCTTGCCTTTGTCGTTTTTCTCTTCTTCCTCCGGCTTCGGATCGTTCATCGTGAACGCGATCGAGCGGCCGTCCGGCGACCAGTGGAAGTTGTTCACAGCGCTCTTGAGTTCTGTGAGCGGTTCCGCTTCGCCGCCGTTCACGTTCAGGAGGTAAAGATTGTTGCGGTTGTCTTTGCGGTTTGATGTAAAGGCGATCCAATTGCCGTCGGGCGACCACTTGGGATTAGTGGACGACTTCTCGCCGAAAGTGAGCTGAGTGTTCTGCTTGGTGGCGAGGTTAGCCATCCATATCTGCGTCACAAACTCGCTCTTGTCGTCGGTCATCACCGCTTCGTTGACCGTGTAAACCATTCGTTTTCCGTCAGGAGAAACTCTTGGTGTGGCCAGAGCTTTGATCTTGAGCTGCGTTTCCGGATCCCAGGTTTGGGCCATGGCAGTGGCCCCGAAAATAATGGTTAGAGTCAGAGCTGTTGCTAGCGATTTCATTGGTCAGTTTCTCCTGGCTGGATTACGAACGTAGGCGCAGAACTTTTACTTCGCCGGTTTGGGGAAAGTCAATAACCTTGGGACGAAACGGCCCAAATGCAAGTTGATTTATGTTTTTGCGTCCTTTTATGGCAATCTCCTGTTGTGATTACAGTGGCAGAAATTGAGGAGGCGCGGAGCGTGATCGCGAACACGGCGCTACGCACGCCGCTCATTCGTTTGAATGTTCCTGACGCTCCCGCCGAGATTTATTTGAAACTGGAGAATCTTCAGCCGATCGGCTCGTTCAAGATTCGTGGCGCTGCGAATGCAATGGCTCGCTTGACGCCGGCTGAGCTCGAGCGCGGAGTCGTTACAGCGTCGGCGGGTAACATGGCCCAGGGTGTCGCGTGGTGCGCGCGCCGGCTCGGCATTCCGTGCACGGTGATCGCTCCGGATACGGCGCCGGAGGCGAAGACAAGTGCTATCGAGCGGCTCGGTGGGCGCGTGATCAAAGTTTCGTTTGAGGAGTGGTGGACCGCATTTGAGCAACGTTCGCATCCGGGTGTTGAGGGAACGTTCATTCACTCGTTTGACGACCGCCACGTGATGGCCGGCAACGGCACGATCGCGTTGGAGGTTCTCGAGGATCTTCCTGACGCGGACGCGGTTGTCATTCCATGGGGTGGCGGCGGTTTGACTTGCGGAATCGCTTCGGCACTGCGTGAGCTGCGTCCGGCTTGTAAAGTCTTTACCGCGGAAGTCGCGACAGCAGCGCCACTCGCCGCGTCCCTTGCGGCGGGCACTCCGGTAGTGATCGACTACGAGCCATCATGGGTCGACGGTATCGGCGCGAAAGCCGTCTTCCCGCAAATGTTCGAGCGTGCGCGAAAGTTGATCGACGGCGCGTTCGTCGCCAATCTCCCCTCCGTCTCCAACGCCCTGCGACTTCTCGTCCGACACAACCACATTGTCGCCGAAGGCGCCGGCGCCTGCCCCGTCGCCTGCGCCCTCTCCGGCCACGCCAGCTCAGGAAAGATCGTCTGCATCATCTCCGGCGGCAACATTGATCCCACTAAACTCGCCCGCATCCTAACCGGCGAACTGTAGCCTCGAACATTGCGCTCAAATAAGTTGCACTTAGGGGATATGTTTGTGAAATGCTGCTGACAGGGTATTAACAGCTTACTAAACATACGAGCAAGGGTAAGGAAGGAAAGGAGTTTTACAAATGCCAACGAGATACGACGATCGTGATGACCGTGACTATGACCGTGGCAGCCGGAACTACGGACGTCGCTCAGAATCAGACTATGATCGCTCTGGTTGGGAGTATGGTCGTTCCAGTTCCGACTTCAATCATGGTTCAGATTTTGGTCGCGCCACTGAGTCAAACTACGGACGCTCCGGGTCAGATTATGGTCGATCATCCCTGGGGTCAGACTATGATCGTCCTTACGGTGAACGATCTGAAGGGCGCTATAGATCAGGCGGCCGTGAGCGAGGATCGGAAAGATATGGGCGCGAGGGTGAATATGGCCGCGGTAGATCTTCAATGGGCCGTGGCGGCGAGTATGGGAGCAGCGGCCGTGAAGGTTACTGGGGCGGCGGCTGGGAAAACGAGCGCGACGAACGCAGTCGCTATGGCAATCCGATAGGCGGCTCCGGTTTCGAGCGCGGCTATAACGACTCGTCAAGCGGCTATTCCTCGCAGCGATCCAATTATCCGGGCGGATACGGGTCGAGCGAGAGATATGGCGAACGCGGATCTGAGTACGATCGCGAACGCTACGGCGGAGGAGAAGACCGTGGCTGGTGGGATAGAGCATCAGACGCAGTCGCGTCGTGGTTTGGTGATGAAGATGCCGAGCGCCGGCGTCGCATGGACGAACAGCGCGCACACCGCCGCGGGCGTGGTCCGAAAGGCTACCGTCGCTCCGACGAACGTATCAGGGAAGATGTCAATGATCGGCTCGGCGACGACTATTACATCGATGCGTCAGACATAGAGGTAATGGTATCGAACTCGGAAGTTACGCTGACAGGTACGGTGCCAACTCGCAACGATAAACGACGCGCTGAAGACATCGCGGAAGGTGTTTCGGGCGTGACCAATGTTGAGAACCGGCTGCGCGTTAAGCAGAGTACGCCCAGCTATCTCGGCACGGGCATGACGGGTACGGGATTGGAGACCCGCACAGACACGAGCACAACTGGTTACAACACCGGTACGGGCACGAGTTCGAGCGCGGGCACGGGCCTCGAATCCGGCACCCCCGGAACCACCACGAGCTCCGCGGCCGCCGGAGGCGGCAGCACCGGCACTCGCGGCGGTCGCAGCACCGGCGATTAAATGAGCGCCGTGGGCATATTGTTTGCGCGCTTTTCAATTAAATTTGGCGTGATTAGG
>JAICQI010000046.1 GCA_025937955.1 Pyrinomonadaceae bacterium | reverse complement strand
TACGTCCGCTTCGTCGAGCGATACTTCATCACGCAGGAAAATCTCAGGCAATCCCGTCAGCTTCACAAACTCCCCGATGATCTGATCCTTCCCAATCTCTTTCCACTGGTTCGCCCTCACGAGCTCATACAGCCGCGAGGTGAAGTTAACAGTCTTGCCGGGAAAGCCTTCGTAAGGCAGGAATCGTTTGAACAGGTGATAGATGAGGGCGCGAGCGTCTACATCGATGCGGACAGGACTGTTACGCTCAATCGTCGCGCAATAAGCGTTTAATGCGGTGAGCGCCTCCGCTTCCGCAAACGTTGGCAGATGAAGAATGCGAAACGCACTCACAAATCCGGGGAGCAGCCTTCGACATGCATCCAACTCCGCTGGAGTAGCTTCGCCGACAATGCGAAGTTCGCCACGTTCGACGAACGGCAAGAGAAAAGCGGCGATGCTGTCTGTTTCGGAGGAGCCACCGGTCATAACTAGCTCCGACAACTTTTCGACCGCGAGCACACCGTCGATGCGCGCAAGCTCCTCGATCACTTG
Source organism: Pyrinomonadaceae bacterium (assembly GCA_025937955.1). Lineage (GTDB taxonomy): Bacteria > Acidobacteriota > Blastocatellia > Pyrinomonadales > Pyrinomonadaceae > PSRF01. The sequence continues at coordinate 14,114 of JAICQI010000046.1, read as the reverse complement.
TTCGCAACGCGCTTGCCATTGTCCAAGATATTTCATGCCCGCGATGAGTCGCCCGGCGCTCGTCAGCCAGATCTTTTGCGACGCAACGGCGCCTTCGTTGCCCGCTGCTTTCGCCCATTCGCGCATTTCGCGTTCTACCTGACGCACGGCTTCGACGAGCACCGATGTCTTACCCACACCCGTGTCCCCAACCAGCAGCACGTTTGCGCGCTCGCGTCCCAGCAACTGCGCCAATTCGTTGACCTGCCGCTCGCGAGTGTGTGGGCGGGAGAAGCTGCGATGCATCGCATCTGAACCCATCGCGTCGGCAACAACTCTCAGGTGGACCAGCTCCGGCAAGCCTGGTGTGGTTGTCGTACGTCGCCTCTTCTCGGGAACGACGACTTCTTCCAGGCGAACACTTTTCGGTGGCAGGTAACGCGACAACTGTCTCGGCGTGTGGCTCTTGAGAGAGTCCTGAACGTAAACAGTCACGAGACTGCGTAGAGCTTTCGCGTCGTAGTAATAGAACTGGATATCGAGCATCGGCAGGGCGCAGACGAGCATGCCACTCTCCTGTCGACCATGGACACAGACGACGCGCAACGAGATAGATTCATCACACGGATAAACGCGGCCTTTGACGTTGTACTCGGGACGCACGTCGACACGGAGCTCCAGCAACTGCGGATCGTGAAAGTCTGGCGTGCTGCGCAAAGGCTCCTTATCAAAGGACCACAAGAGATACTCCTTGAGATCTCTCAAGATTTCGCGCACGTTGCTCCCTACAGCGGCAAGCTGCTGAACGTCCGCGTCTTCCTCGTCGTCAACGAGACGCCCGGTGTAGCTGCCCGAGAAATCCTCCCAAACTAAAACCGGAAAGCGATGCATAAGTTTATGATCCGATTAACTCGCGTGGTGGTGGAAGCGCTGCAAGGATGAAAGCGCGAAGTTCAGCGTTTCCGAGTTTGGAGCGCGCCAGTAAACGAGAGCGAATGTCGAGCGCCGCACCCTGATCGGAATAAATCCTTAAGATAGACGGCAGGCCGGCTGGCGCGTCTGCTTTGCTGGAATCGTCCAATGCGCGTGAACTGACGACCAGCGGTATATAAGCTTCAGGAGAAACGAATAGATGCGTGCCGGATTCGAGTGGACCAAGCACGCTTGCCAGCGGGCCGTCGATACTTAGCAGCTCGATGTGGCCTCCTTCCTTTAACGAAGCACTCGTCGAACTTGCCGGCAGAGATGTGGTACAGCCGAATTCTCTCTCGAATAGTGTTCGATACAGATTGCGTAGCCAGACGCAGGCAGTCCGTCCCTGCTCATCCAGCGCCGCCACTGTCATCAATGTTTTCGTTGGCGGTCGACCATTCACAGCATCCTGAAGCCCCGTCCAAACCGCATCGAGCAGGGCGGCTTCACGAGTAATGTCCTGCAAATAATCTTCGATAAGATCACCGTAAGGCACGCACTGCAACGCGCAGTCCTGCAGAAAGCGGTACAGATTTTGGCGGAACAGGTTCTCGCCCAGATCGGCAAGGTCAAGCTTACCCAATTGCCGTTTACTCTTACTGCTGACCGACGTGCGGACTGAACGCTGCCGCGCGACTCGCTCGTCAGCCCGATCCAACATGCGGGCCACGCGACGCGCCTGATCGCGAACGTAAAAGTGTTGTAGCTGGCTCGTCGTATTCACCGCCTTGTCGCCGATAATGATTTCGCCCTGCGGCCGCAGCTTTTCAGAATCCTTTTCGATACGCTCGAGTGCATCTTCAACGCGGTCCAGTAGCTCGTGAGTCTCAAAGATCGGCAAAGGCGCGGCGCCGTCTTCGATGACCTTCAGCGGGGACACCTCTACAGCTATGCTTCCTTCGCGCGCATGCAAAAAAATGATTAGCGGTTGATCCGGCGTGGTCGCAGACAATCTCGCGGCGATAGGTGCAGTTACTTGTCGCTCGAGCGTGCGTTTCAGGGCGCGCGCGCCGAGTTGCGGATGATAACCGGCTTTCACGAGCAGATTCAGAGCTTCTGTTTCGATAATCAGCTTGACTCCGCGGCGAATTAAACCTTCGCGGCCGAAGATGTCCTGAATCAGTCGTCCGGCAATTTCGCGCACGTCTTCGCGCCGCAATCGTTCGAAAGGAACCACGCGGGTAACGCGATTGAAGAACTCCGGCTTGAAGAATTTCTCCGCAGCCTGTCGATAGACAGAGGCGTCGCTCTGGTTCTTCTGGCGAAATCCGAGATCCGTCGCGTCCTCCTGTGCGCCGAGGTTCGACGTCATGATGATGATCGTATTGGTGAAATCAACAGTTTGCCCGCGCGAGTCGGTGAGACGTGCGTCGCCCATTACGCCGAGCAGCAGATCGAAGAACGCCGGATGCGCCTTCTCGATCTCGTCGAACAGCACAACCGCAAATGGCTCGCGGCGCACGACACTCGTCAACAGACCTTCAGGCGCGTCGAATGTTCCGATCAGTCGCGCTACCGAGGAGTAGCCGGCAAACTCGTTCATATCGAACCGCAGCAGGCGACCCTCTCCGAACAGATATTTCGCCAGCGACTTCGCGCACTGTGTTTTGCCTACGCCAGTTGGACCAAGAAACAGAAACGAACCGATTGGTCTCACCGGATCGTTCAGCCGCGCTTTAGCAATCGTGACCGCGTCTGCGCACGCCGCCACCGCCGCGCGTTGTCCTACGACTTCTCGACTCAACGCCTCGATTACTTCCTCATGGTCGAGCTTTTGTCGATCATCCAGGAAGCGCACGTTCAAACCGCTCCTGTCGGAAAACTCCGCAAGAGCCTCTTCGCGGCCAACATCCGCATCTTTGTGCTTAGTGGCCAGAGTTTGCAACAACATCGCGGCCTTTCCGGGAAAAGCAGCGTCCGACATGTAACGGCGCGTCAGATCGATCACCGCCGGCAGCACTTCGGGCCGGAAACGGCAGCGGTGATTTTTTTCCAGCAGGCGACGATAGCCGAGCAGTATCAGCAGGTTTTCTTTCTCGGTCGGTTCCGGGATTGGTACGACGTTGAATAAGTCAACAAAGCTACGATCGAGTTCCTGCAGTACGCGTAGCGCCTCGGGCGTTATTTCGGCGACAACGCGCACGTCACGTCGCTCAATGTAGGGCTTGAGCACATCTGCGACGCTCAGCGATGAGCTGCTCGAACGGCCCGCTGAAAAAAGACCGACGAGGTCGTCGAAGAAAAGCGTGTGATGCTTGCGTTGTGCTTCTTTGAGAATCGCGAGCAGTCGTGCTTCCCACTGGCCGACGTAAGACATGCCGGAGATGAGCCGCTGCGGTGAGATCAGCCACACGTCACCCGAAAGATCGGCGATGCTCCCGCGCGAGCCAACATGCATGGTTGTTTCCGACGAACGGCGCCGGTCCATACGTCGCCGCACAAACTCGTGAACGATCGCGGTTTTACCGACCAGACGTTTGCCAGTGAGCAGTACTGGACGGTTATCACTCGCACCCAGCAAACGCGTGAGCTCGTCAACTTCCGCTTCTCGATTGGTCGCCTGCTTCAACTCGTCGGGATAGAGTGAGTTGAGTGAGCGTCCTACCTTCTCGAGTTCTGCCGCGCCATCAGCGATTTCACTGGCACCCAGCATCGCAAAGATGTTGGCGGCGGGTAGCACGTAAACGCTCGGCACATCCAGAGATAATTCTATTGACGTAATCCAGGCCTTACCTGTGACGCTGGCCGCATCCGGATGCACTGCATCAGCGCCCGCAATACGTAGAAGCAATTTGTAATGCTCGGTCAAAACGTCGCTGGCGCGCTGTTGTAAGGTTTCACCACGGCCAATCTCGAACCACAGTTCAGGTATGCTGGGCGTCGATGCGAAGCGTCGACCAAAAGCCGGAACAGTGACAAACAGGTGCGACACTTCAAAGGAACGATTACCTACTTCGAGCTTCAATTTCAGTATTCGATCTTCCAACGGCGGATAGAAACTGTAGGCCGCAAATTCTTCGTGGCGAGCGCTGCGCGCAAGTTGCGTTAGCTCGCGGCGCAACTCGCGCGCCAGTCTTGCGGTGCCGCGTTGAACGCTTTCATCCTGTTCGATTGGTTGACCGAAGAAAAGAGGACGAAGCATGACCGGCCGGGCACCCAATTCACCCGATGGGTCCTGCTCTTCAGCATAGATGGGAACGGTAATATTCACTCGACGATTAACTTCGCTATCTTTTCCTAATACGCCGCAGGCGTTCGCTAATTTCAGCCCAGGGTTGGAGCGCGAGCGACAACCCTGGGTTACTAAGTAAAGATTTTGGTTCAACCCTGAAAGGGTTTAAACGTTTGAGCGGGCCCATGCTGAAGAAACCCTTTCAGGGTTAAGAATTTGTTTTGCATTTGAATCCCAGGGTTGTCGCTTGCGCTCCAACCGTGGGCTGAAATTAGCCAACGCCTTCGGCGTAATTAATCTGAGCAGTCAAAATCACTCGACGATTAAACTCTCAGCGGTGCGCTCGTGCATGATTTCTATGAAGTCCTTCACTATTGCCGAAACGCCGGAGTTGCTCTGCCAATCTCTGCGATCGTCGAGCATTCGATCTTCAATGTAACCTTCGGTGCGATGGTAAACGCGGCGGCGACTTTCACCGTGACTGGCCGGAGTAATTGAGCCACGGCGCTCGAGTGATGAAGGCGGCTTGTAGTCTTTGAAGCTTATTGCGCTCGTGTCTACCAGGAGATTATGGACGGCTTTTCCTTCGAGGAAGGCGTGCAGCCCGTGTTCGTTCTCGTAGGTTGCATAAGCGCTCTCACCCTCAATGTTGAATACGATTCCAGTGGTAGCGTCTGGCGCTGTTGAAAGAAACCCGGCCGGCTTTTGTGCTTCAAGGCGCGTGACCCAGCGATCAAACATTTCGAAGACCTTTTCTTCTTTGTCTTCGCCTTCGTCTTCGGAATCATCTTCCTCCGAAGATTTCTGCGTAGCGCGTTTCAGCTTTTTCGCTATGGCAGCGTCCAGCTCTTCCTTTAACTCCGGAGGCACGTTGGCGGTGTAATAGGCCAACTCAATACGCCTCTTTGCTGACGTTAAGACACTGAAGTAGCTACGAGCCAGCTCAAAAAGAGAACGCTTATTCTCACTGTAAATCGCAAGTGTGATGCGATTCGGAAGGGTGTAGCGCAAGTCAAGCAACTGGCGGAGCAGGTTACGTAAGTCAGCTTCGAATTGCGATGCGACGGAAGTTGCTGCGGTAGCGCTGGCCTCGCCGCCGTAGAGGATGAGTAGCGCTTCGTCTTCTGCCGTTGCCGTTGCGACTTCGAGGTCTTTCAGAGCGCCGGCAATCTGCTGGTATTCAGGCAAACGCGCTAAGGCCATGGCTTCCCATGGCTGATGCAAGCTGAGCCGTGTCCTGGCGGCACGGTTAGACATCTTCTCGCGGCGTGCTGCGCGCGCGATACGCCGCTCGATCTGCAGTAGTCGCCAGATCGAGTTGTGCAACTCCATTATCGACGGGCTGCGCGCCAGACGCTGCACGCGACGTCGTACATCTTCCAGGTGTTTTACCTGCGCTGCCTGATTCGATTCATCGTAGATTGGTCGTCGTTTTTTATCAGTGTGCTCCGAGAGGTGAATACGAAGCTGTGTACCCTCGACGCGAACGTCCGCGGTAATTTGCTCTGCTTTTTTGACTGGCGGACGCAAGTTTAGTTGGACCGCGAGCGGTAAGAGCAACTCACGCTCGATCATGCGCGTCAGTGGGCGCGCACCATAACGGCTATCGTAACCACGCCGGGCCAGGCTTTCGACGGCTGGCTTTTCAACTCGCAGAGTAACGCCTCGCAAGCGCACTCCGTCGCGTTGCTCGATCAGGCTCAACTCTCGCTCCGCAATGTGCTCGACCTGGTCACGAGCAAGCGGAAGAAAAGGCACGATGTGGTCCATGCGATTGAGAATTTCCGGACGTAAAAAGTCCTGCACGGCGCGGGTGAAGTGTTTCTGGGCCGCACGAAAATACTTTTGCTCAGCTTCAAGATGAGCTTGAAAACCAAGCCGTGAACGGCGAAAGCGCTCCGCACCGAGGTTGGAGGTCATGATGACGATGGAATTCGAGAAGTCGGCGAGCCGGCCGCGCCCGTCGGTCAAACGCCCTTCGCCGAGTGTCTGCAACAACAGATCGAAGAACGACAGATGCGCCTTTTCAAACTCGTCGAAAAGGACGACGGAGAACGGCTGCTCGCGAACGCGTGCCGTCAACGTACCTTCGCCGCCAATCGCGCTACCGACGAGGCGTGTCACAGCAAGCGCGTCTGCATACTCGCTCATATCGAAACGCGCGATCCTGCCCTCATCGCCAAAGAAAAACCGTGCGAGCGATTTGGCCATCATCGTCTTGCCGACGCCCGTAGGACCTACAAAAAGCAGTGACGCGATCGGGCGACGCGGGCGCGTAAGACCAGCCTTCACCGTCGCCAGTAGATCGACAATCAGACCGATAGCCTGGTCCTGCCCAATCACACGCTCTGCAAACCATGCGAACGTCTGCCGGCTGTCGTGTGCAGCCGTTTCATCCAGCAGGAATAGCGGCAGTCCTGTTTCCTTCGCAAAGGAGTCGGTCACTTCGCGAGGCCCGAGCGGTTCTTGTGTGTGGGTGATGACACGGTCTTGCAACAGCCCGCGCAGGAAGCGCAGTGGACGTCCCGGATAAGCTGAGTATCCGGCATAACGCCGGTGCAGCCGATCGAGTGTGTCAATCCCTGCTGGAGTTATCAGCGGAGTATTCGGTCGAACCAATCGCGCTTGTCGTTTCAACTCCCTGCGATTGGAGATACCACTCAAGCTCGCATAGTTCTCCGCGTACTGCTCGAGAATGCTCCGTCCGGCTTCAGTGGATGGTTCTTCGATCTTGAATTGAAGAAACACTTTCAGGAGCGCCGGGTCTTCGCGTTCGATGAGTGACAGTTGCTCGGGTGTGCATTCAACCACGGCGAGGGCCTGGCTACTCATAAACCGTTGTCGAAAGAAACTTGCCACGCCCTGCGTGTTGTGCTCGCTCTTGCCGGTGTCCATTAACTCGACCAGATTGCCGAAATGGACCACGGCATTCGTCTTCTCAGCTTCGCGCCAGGCTGCATCACAACGTTCTTGCCACATTCCAAAACCACTCATGCCGGCGACCAGTCGGGAGCCACTCGTCGCCCAGAATGGAGTTGACGCCAGGTTGAATTCAGCGCGCCTGCGCACGAGCTCATTGAAGACTGCTGTCTTACCGACTCCGGCTTTGCCCACCAGGAGAACACTTCGTGCAGCTTTGCCGGTGAGCGCTTCGGCAAGCCGCGCCACGGCCTGTTCCACTTCGTAAGCTCGAGCGAGTCTCTGTTTGGTGAGGTCGTTAGCAGTCTGTTCAAGCGCTGACGTCTTTTTCTGTTCGGGCTGGCCGGCGCTGGCTGCGATCTGTTTGGGGCTGCGAATCGTCGCCATCGAACGAACTCGAATCAGATTCAATTCGCGCGTACGTTCCAGCATTATCAACTCTCTGAGACTGGTGGTCGCACGCCGGCGCATCAACTCCGCGCGAGCGTGTCGCTCCAACATCGCATCATCAGCCTTGTTGCTGACCACTTCGATACCGAGGGCGGGAATGTAGGCGATGTGAGCATTTTCCAGATGCTGCCAGCGCACCACGTCAAGACGTAAGTCGATCGGACCGCGCCAGGTCAACTGCCTGACTGGTGGTTCAAGGCGCAAAGTGAGGTCCGTGGTTTGAATCGCCTCGGGAAGCGTTCGCCTGAAGAGCAGCGCCGGACTTTCCGCTTCAATTAGCTTTACACAGTTCTTGACGATCGCTCGCTTCAACGTTTCGGGATCTTCTCCGTAGCGCGATACTTCAGGGAAAAACAGTGCTTCGGCAATATGCGCATCGTCGTCAAAGGTGCGCAAAACGATCGCGATTTCGATTTCAGAAGGAGGCATAGTCGAGAGTGAAAGACAATAAAGCAGCCGCAAACATGACGCAAATAAAACTTACGAACGGTGGTAATAAGAGCGATAATTGGTCAACTTATTGAATTGGCTGAATGATCAGCTAGTGAAGCGGGTGCGGGCTCCAGGATCCGGGGTTTCCGGGAGCCCCGCGCCATTCTGCTCTTAACCGGGAATACTCAAATGAATACTCAAAAGCGCCTTGCACTTACCCTCCTTGTGCTTTCGATATTTTGTCAGAGCACGCAGGCACAACCTTCTTCAGCAGAAGACCCGCGCATTGCCAGGCTTATCGGGTTGGCGAAAGTCTGGGGCACCGTGAAGTACTTCCATCCTTACCTCGCCTATCGCGATATCGACTGGGACAAGGCGCTCATCGAAACAATTCCGAAAGTTAATGCTGCAAAGACTGCGCAGGAGTACCAGGCTGCGTTGAATCAAATGCTCGCGGTGCTGAACGACAAAACCACTCGCGCAGACCTGGATACCGAAACTAAAACAGCTCCGGCTACCACGCCTGTCACCACGAAACTCGTGCGAACGGAAAACGGCGTGCTCGTGATCGAGGCAGCACACATCGGCCAGGCCGTCGCGAAAGATCTGAGTACTCTCGGCGGTTTCGTTACAACGATCAATCAATCACTTCCGAGCGCCACGGGCGTAGTTATCGACGCGCGCGGTACCAGTAAAGCAACCGAGCTGGAGGCATACCATCTCGATAATTTCCTGCGCCAGACCCTTACCTCGATGCTCGATTCAAATGTAGTGCTCGGTGCGACACGTTATCGCCTGCACAACGGTTATGCTGCGCAAACCTCCGGGGGAGCAGGATTCTACTATTCAGCTTTCGTCAACTCTACGCCAAAGACCATTCCCGGACGCGCCAAAACCAAAACACCGCCCATCGCTTTCATCGTCAATCAACACTCGCCTTCATTCGCCGACATCATGAGTGGACTGCAATCGTCAGGTCGCGCTCGAGTCGTGCTCGAAGGTGAACAAGCACCCGGCGACATATTCACTATGGACCTGGCGAATGGCGTTAAAGTGCGCATGCGCACCGCGGAACTGGTAAACGCTGACGGCTCTGTTGATCTTCAACCTGACGTGACTATTGCGACAGGCACACAGGATGCAGCGTTGAAAGAAGCGATAAAAGCACTACAGGGAAACACAACGGACCCGAAGCCGGCGCGTAGTCGTGCTATTGCCACGTTCCACACCGTTGAAGAAGACAAATCGTATCCGGAAATGACATTTCCGAACGCCGAGTACCGCTTGCTCGCGCTGTTTCGTTATTGGAACGTGATTAACTACTTCTTTCCGTACAGGCACCTGATCGGCGATTCGTGGAAAACGGTTCTGCCGCGCTATATCCCGAAGTTCGAAGCAAACAAAGACGCCGTGGATTATCAGTTCACCGTGCGTGAGCTGGTCACTGAAATGCATGATTCACACGGTGGCGTTCGCAACGCTAGTGCATCAGCCGAAAGAGTCGGGACGTTTCTGCCGCCTCTCATGACGGGATATGTGGAAAGCAAGTCGGTCGTCACCAGAGTTTTGGACGACAAGTTACCGATCAAGGTTGGTGACGTCATTTTGGCCATCGACGGCGAACCGATCGAAAAGAAGCGAGAATTCCATGCTCGTTATACGGCGGCGTCAACGCCGCAGTGGTTGATGAGGAGCGTTCATTTCCGCTTGCTGCTGGGGCCAAAAGATAGTGTGGTGAAGCTTAAAGTGCAGGGAACTGGTGGCGAGGTGCGCGACGTTGAGCTGACGCGTTCGCAAACGACAATGGATCCGAAGTGGGCCGGGCTGATGGAACGATCTACGCCAATCATTCAAGTATTACCGGGCGGTTACGGCTATGTCGATCTCGATCGTTTACAGGCCGGCGACGTCGACAAAATGTTCGAAACTATAAAAGACACACCCGCGGTGATCTTTGACATGCGTGGCTACCCGAACGGCACTGCCTGGTCCATCGCTCCGCGTTTGACGGAAAAGAAGAACGTTGTCGCCGCGCAATTCTCCCGGCCGCTGCTTGAAGCAACAAGTCTGACGAACTCCGAGTTAGCTGACTCTGCAAATTATTCTTTCGCGCAACGAATTCCAGAACGACAGGGCGACGTTTACAAGGGCAAAGTCGTAGTGCTGATTAACGAAGATGCCATCAGCCAGGCCGAGCACACTTGTATGTTTCTCGAGGCGGCAACCGAGGTAACGTTCATTGGTACGCCGACTGCGGGCGCGAACGGTGATGTAACCAACATGGTGTTGCCGGGTAATTTGACGGTAAGTTTCAGCGGGCACGACGTTCGTCACGCCGACGGCCGGCAGTTGCAGCGAGTTGGAATACAGCCAACCATCCGCGTCGAGCGTACGATTCGAGGAATGGTTGAAGGGCGCGACGAGATCCTCGACGCCGCAGTCAAGTTCTTACAGACAGGTGGAACGAAGTAGCTTTATGCTATCAACCACCCCGGTATCCTCCAACAACACTCCAGAAACAGTTCGCCGCCATATTCCATACATATCGAAGGGTATTTTGAGTGGTAAGTTGGTCGCGGCGTTTTGTTGACAAGACTTTAGCTTCGAGCTAGCTTTTTCCCCACCTCTCAACTCTTCGTAGATCTCTGGGTCGTTGCCAACACCCCTGAAGTGCCTGGCACGACTCTGTCGAATAACGATTTTTACCCACTAGGAGAAACACGATGCCCAGTAAACAACCGGATGTAACGAAACGGGAAAAGAACCCGACCAGGGAATGGACCATCATGGTCTTCTGTGCGGGTGACAATGCACTCTCCCCGATCATCGTTTCCCAGCTCAAGGATCTCAAAGATGCTGGCGGGCATGACGATGTCAATGTTTTGGTCTATTTCGATGCCAACGAAAGAGGAATACCAACGCGGCTATATAGCATTAACAAGCATGTACACAAGAATGGACATAACGGTAATGGACATAACGGTCATTCGCGTACTTTCGATACGTATGTCCAAAACCTTGCGTCCGATAAGATCACAATACATGGCGAAGACGGCCCGGCAGCGCGGAACCTGGAACGACTACTGAACAACCCGGATGATGAGCCAGAAGCGATAAACGCATTGTCGGCGTTCATCGCCTATTGTCAGGAGCAGCACAAAGCCCATCATTACGCGCTGGTTTTGGTTGGACATGGGATGATTGTGGCGAACGATGAATTCCTGCCGGACGAATTTCCGGAGAGTTCCATCTCTCTCAAGCAGCTCGGCGATGCCATCAAAGGATTCCGGGGAAAGCTGGAATTACTGGCCATGCACAGCTGTTCGATGAGTGCAGTCGAAGTAGCGTATGAGCTCAAAGGCAAGGCAAAGTACATGATAGCCTCCGAGGGTCCCGCGTATGTTCAAGGCTGGCCCTACCGGAAGTTACTGGGTAAGACTTTCGACCTTCTAAATTACAAAGCGAATGCTCAAAATGGGAATGGGAATGGGAACCGGAATGGAAATGGGAAGCAACAATCCGAAACTGATGTCCAGGTTATGGTCGAAGAACTGTACAAACTGTGCTCCTCTAATGGATTGGATTTCATGCTCTCCGGCTATTCTCAGGACCTGGCACTGATCAACCTCGAGGAAGAAAAATTCCCACCGCTCACCAAGGCCATCAAACAGTTGGTAGTCCAGTTGAAGTCGGCTTTGGACAAAGATAGCGGTAAACAGTTAATTCAGGTGGCGCACCTGGAGTCGCAGAGTTACTACAACGAAAGCTATACAGATCTCTACGACTTTTGCTTTTGCCTGACAAATAACTGCAAAGCGGGCGAGTTTCCGAAGTTGATAGCGGCGTGTGAAAAGGTAATGGCAGTGTTGGAACCCAGTGACCGCGACAAATCTGAGCGATTCAAGAATATCGTCGTGCAGTCAAGACACTTTGGTTCTCAGTACCAGTATTCGCACGGCTTGTCGGTCTACTTTCCGTGGTCTAAGCCGGTGGGTGATGCGAAAGGCTCGGTTTTGGGCCGGTATAACAAATATAAGTTCACAACCGATTTCAAAAAGGACGACAAAAAGGACAACTCATGGCTGAGCTTCCTCCAGTCCTACCTCGAAGAAACGGAACGGGAACCTAGAGAGGGCAACGTCTGTGATGGCACAATCAGTCGCCAACTCAGTAGATATCGCGCAGCTGCGGGTGAGCTTGCTCCCGACCCTAATAAAACTTCCGGCTCAACTGGGGCTTCCTGTGGTTGTATCTCTATCAAGAATTTTCCGACTGTCCGAAAACCTATCAGGCTCAAGGGTAAGAACCGTTGGATGCGGACGCTGACAATGAATTTTGATCCTGGCGAGGAGCAACCACATTCAGGCTGGTAAATTAAACGAAGAGAACTCTCATGAGACTTAAATTGACGATTGCCAGGGCCCTGGCCCTGTTACTCGTCTCTGCGATCTTGTTAGCGTCTGGCTCGTATCTGCAGGCCCAGGACGCGGACGCGCTCGTCCGCGTCCAGGACCGGCAACTCCGCACTAAAGTAGAAAGGGAACGAGTACTCACCGAGACGTTGAACGCTGCCCGTGAGGCTAGCGATGCCGCAGACTGGACCAGGGCCGCCGGCTTCCTGAATCGGGCGGGACGTCTTCTGCAGTTGGGGTTGCACGAACCCGAAACTGCTCTGGATAGGTTTCAGGAGGTTCGGGGGATGCTACAACATTCGACCGAATCCCGTGAATACATTGATAGTCTCAACGGAAGTGCCGCGGCCTACAACGATTTGAGCAAATGCGATGAAGCCGGACCGTTGACTACCGACGCTCTCGAACGTAGCAGGCGTATCAACTATATTGCCGGCGAAGCCGAAGCGTTACTGCTGTCAAGCAATTGTCAGATGGACAAGAGTCTATCCCTGGCACTCAACGCGGCAGGTGAGTCTCTCGAGCGTTGGCGATCCCTAAACAATCGCCAGGGTATGGCGTTGGCGTATAGAGCGATCGGACACTATCAACTTTTGCAATCGAACGTCGTAGACGCTACGAAAAACCATGAAGAATCACTAAAGATCTTTCGTGAACTCGACATCGTTCCCGAAGTGGCCGAGTCGTTGATCTATTTGGGCTTCGTGGCATACCGCCAGGGTGCATGGGACGACTGCCTGTCTTATCTTGCTCAAGCACAGGGCATGATTGATGAACAAGCCGACCCTTTCATGATGGGACAAATCATCGGCACCATTGGCGAGACCTTCCTTGAAAATGGCTTGCCGGAAGTAGCCCGCCCGAAGTTTGAACTTGCCAGCCAATATTTTAGCCAGGCAAATGATGTTCGTTCTGTAAATGTAATGACCCGGAACCTCGGAAAAGTTTATTACGCGCAGGGAAATTACCAGCAGGCACTGTCCAACCAGCATCAGGCGCTCGCATATGCTGAATCGATCGATGATCTTCCGCTCATAGCATACTGCAATGAGTATCTGGGCAGAACGTACAGCGCGACGGGAAATTCCGAAGCGGCTCTACAGCATTTGCAGAACGCCTTTGGTCATTACAGTAAAGAGAAAATGACAATGGAGGCCGCGCGCACAGGGGCTTTGATCGGTGAGGTATACCTGCAACAAGGCAAGCTTCAGCCGGCAAGGGAACAACTCAATTCGGCCCTCAACAAGTTCGAGAAACTCGCCGATCACGTCAATGGATCCGCAACTCTTTACGCTTTGGGAAAGCTGGAGTTAAAGGAAGGTAATCTTAAAGCCGCGGAAGAATATCTTCGCCGTTCGATTGATACGACTGAAAACATACGCCGCGTCTCGCAGAGTGACGACCTGACAGCATCGCTTTCGGCGACAGTCGACGAGAGGTATCAAAGCTACATTGAATGTTTGATGCGCCAACACAATGCGCAGCCGGATAAAGGTTTCAATGTGCGCGCTTTTGAAGCGAGTGAATCATCGCGCGGGCGGGCGCTGGTGGAAATGCTAAGAGCCACCGGAGGAAACTTTGCACCCGGTGTCGACGCCGTTCTTATGGAAAGAGAGCAGGCGTTACGAAAACTTCTTCGAGTCAAAGAAAACCACAAAGTTAAATTACTGGCCAGTAAGTACACAAAGGAGCAATTGGTTGCTTTGGATGCGGACGTAGCGCAGCTCGAGAAGGAGCACACCCAGGTAGTGCAAACCATTCAATCCAGTTACCCGGCT
>JAICQI010000929.1 GCA_025937955.1 Pyrinomonadaceae bacterium | reverse complement strand
GGCAGAGTTGACCGACCACGTCGGTTACGAAAAGCACGACACGGCCGGGCACAAGAGCGGCAACTCCGCAACGGCAAGTCGGCGAAGACGCTCAAGGGCAGCTTTGGCACAATGCCACTCGAGATACCGCGGGATCGCAACGGCACCTTTGAGCCACCGATCATTGAGAAGCATCAGTCGCGCTTCACTGGCTTCGATGCGAACATCATTTCGCTGTACGCGCGCGGCTTATCAACGCGCGAGATCCAGCAGCATCTGGAAGAGATTTACCACGTGGAAGTTTCGCCGGCGTTGATCTCGAGCGTGACTGACAAAGTGATTGAGGAAGTGAAGACGTGGCAGAACCGGCAGCTCGACGCGGTTTACCCAATCATGTATCTGGACGCCATCCAGTTCAAGGTGCGCGATGGCGGGCACGTGAAAAACAAAGCGATTTACCTAGCGATTGCGATCAATCTGAGCGGGCTGAAAGCAGTGCTGGGCTTGTGGATCGCGCAGACCGAAGGGGCCAAGTTCTGGCTGCAAGTGGTGACAGAACTAAAGAATCGCGGCGTCAAAGACATCTTTATCGCCTGCGTGGATGGATTGAAAGGATTTCCGGAAGCGACGTTCAAGAACGATCGAATGAATACACCAACCAAGAAGGGGACACTGCGACAACCGGCGACGGTTAACCGGGAACTGACTCTACTTAGTTCAGCGTATTCACTTGCCGTTAAGTATGACAAGGCCGAATCAAACCCTTGCAGCAAGGTGGATCTCTTCATCCTCGATAATCTGCGCTACCGGTACCTGCTACCGGAAGAGGAACCGAAACTCATGGCACACCTCAGTGGTCCACGCGCTCACTTGAAGCCTGCCGTAGTTGTCGCACTCGGCACGGGTATGCGTATGGGCGAACAACTGCGGATGAAACGTCATCAAGTTGATTTCCTTCGTAACATCGTTACAGCGCGCGACACCAAGAACGGACGTCCACGCGATATCCCAATCAACGATGATGTCAGACAAGCTCTGGCTGAATTGTGCCGGGATAAAGCACCAAATGATTATGTCTTTAGCAGTCCCAAAACCAAATCATGTTTGCGGGAAACGAAACGAGGTTTTCGCACAGCCTGCAAACTAGCTGGTATTGAAGGATTGATTTGGAAAGATCTAAGGGCGACGTTTGGAACTCGTTTGGCCGAAGCCGGTTGTGATGCGTTCACGATCGCTCAGCTTCTCGGACACTCAGATGTTCGGGTGACAATGCGTTATGTGAGGGCGGTTGAGGATACCAAGCGGGTGGCAGTTGAAGCGATCAAGCTCAGCGCCAGAAAAAATGTCCAAGTATTGGCCAGTTGGCCAAACAGCCAGCGACGGCGCTGGCTGTAAGTCATTGAAACTAAATGGTGGAGCAGAGGGGGATCGAACCCCTGACCTCCGCATTGCGAATGGGCTTGGCCCACCATTGCATGTGTTGTCATGCAATGACATACAACAGCATTAACTTACAATTCTTCAACAGGTTGCAGCCGTAACAGGACCAATTTCTTGTGCATCCTTCGACATCGATTTTCATCGATTTGCAGAGAGTCGAGTGACGAATCGGTGACATTTTTTAAGCCGCGTGGCCTCCGCACTTCCACTGATCATCGATTCCGTCAATCGATCTTTATAGTGACGTTATTCAAGCTTTTGTATTCCGATCGCGCCACTATGGAGCGCTCGATTTGGCGCGATTGCAATTAGTCCTACCACTAACCTCGCCTATTCGCCCCGCAAAGGGCCCCAGTTTCCCCTTAGCTTGTTAGAAATAATGGGCACTTTTTCTGACAAATCCATAAGGACGAGGCACTCAGACTGTTCACATTAGAGCTCTGTTCACGATTCGTGAACGCGTGTATAATGTGAACGACAGTAAGTAGTCATTTTGAGAATGAATACTCGAGAATCAACTTCTAGTCACGGCTACAAAGACGTACTCGTTCGGGCGGTCCACAGCCTGGCGGATTCTACGGGATTGCAAGCCACTATAGAGGCAGTGGAACCAAAGCAGCGCGTCGGCGCCGACCCCCTCATAAACCACCCAGATTTAAACAAACGCTGGCGGGTTGAAGTTGAAGTGAAAACAAAG
>JAICQI010000290.1 GCA_025937955.1 Pyrinomonadaceae bacterium | reverse complement strand
ATAGGAGTCTGCATTCTGAGCATCAGCTCCGCATTTTGGACAAAACATGTTCACCTCGCCTGAGTTTAGCTTCCTACACTTATCGAACCAAGCATTTACCTGTCCCTGAATTCAGAAATTCAGCCGTAAGATCTAGACGGGCGATTCTTAGTCACTATCGCGACAATAATTACGACAAACGCAGTCAACGAGTCAGGTAAGCTGCGTGGTTGAACCGGTTCGGTTCGCCGATAACGATGATTAGGAGATCCAGTGCGGGTTGGTGCGCGATTATGTGATAGTAGGCGATGGGTGGATCAAGGCTGGAGATTACAATTCCACCTTCTCCAAAACCGTTCTGCCTTTGCCCTATCGTGCTAAAAACTTGTACATAACTCCGCCGGGCCGGCTCGAGGACGAATAGTTGTATCGGCGTTATCCTGAAGACTGGCAGAATTACCACACCCGATATGGAACCGCTGACGTGTTTCAAAATGCAATGAGGTCGGCCATAAGAAATGATCATCCCCATTTGGTCGCGCTTACATCGCGGCATGTCATGAAGCATCAGGCGAGAACCAGCTGCGAATTTCAAAGATCGATCGAAGTTTCGTGCCGCGGGTTGTGATGGACCACGACTGAAGCTTAGGTTCGCGTATTGCGCAATCGCATTAATCAACTAACACAGTTGTCGCTGTCACAGGTTACAGGCATTCGCCGGCTAAACCAAACGGCCTGCCCAAGCGGAGTTCAATTGCGAGCAGAGGTTTGATTCAAAGCCGTTGTTGCACGATCGATTTGGTTGACAAGAACTTTGTCAATCCGCCTGCCGTCCATATCCATAATCTCGAAGCGCAAGCCGTTCCATTCAAAATGATCGGCAGTACGTGGCACGCGACCCAGGTAGAAGAGAATGAAGCCTGCGAGTGTTTGATAGCTGGCGTCGCCCGGCACTGTACGATTGCTGAAATCATCCATCTCGTTAATAATACTTAGTGGAAAAGTCGCTCGCCGCTATCCAGGAAAACGTGGCGCGTTTTAAAACGAGTTGCTCAATGAGTCGATCTCGCATCAGCACAAACTTTCATTCCGCGGGCGCAATGCTCGCATTTGCGCTGATTAGTGTTTTCTTGTTCAGTGGCACTGAATTGCGAGCGCTTGCAACTGCGTCGAATGCGTCAATCGCCAGCGCAAATCCCGCTATTCGATCGAACAGGTCATTGCCGAATTTTGTCGCGGTCCGTAAGAAGATCTCACCTCTTTTACAGAGACACTTTAAGCGTCAGTCTGTGGACCAGGCGCTACTTACTTCACCGAGCGCATACGACTCGCAAGCGAAACGAACCTGGTTGCTCCTTTCCACCGACAACCAGCTACCTTACGGCTTTGATCCTATTTCCTCTGTTTCTGACCGCGGTCCACCGGTGCTCGTCTAACGCAGTTCAATCGTACTCTGATGAACTCGCTCTGGCGCACAAGTTCGGAGCGAAGCATAAGCATTCTGGTCCTCGTGTGAGGAGGCTCGCGATGAACGAAAAGATGAGACTCTTGATCGCTTATGACGGTTCAGCTTCCTCAAAGCAGGCGCTCAACGATTTACGCCGGGCAGCTTTGCCAGCGAAATGTGAAGCACTTGTAGTGTCAGTGTGCGATGCGGTCGTGCCTCCGGACACAGTGCCGGCTATTGACGTTCGAAACGGACCGCAAGCGCGGGCTATCGCCAGGGAGATCGAAACCATAGTTGAAACGACTCGCTCGCGAGCGTTAGGGGCTATTAGCGATGCACACCTTGCATAATTCTGAGACTCAAAAGCCTGCCGATGGGCTTTGTGTTGGTTAGTTTTGCTTATGGAATGGATAATAGAACTTCTTCATAACCTTAAGGAATACCTCAATCCGAAGATCATAATTGAGACGCTGCTTGCCAAGGGCGGCGTATTTGTTTATGTGGGATTGGTGTTCATAGTCTTTGCGGAGACCGGGCTGGCAGTCGGTTTCTTTTTGCCAGGCGATTCGCTCTTAGTGGTTGCCGGCCTTTTTGCTGCGACCGGACAACTTAATGTGGCGGTGCTGCTGTCATCGTTATTCGTTGCCGCGGTAGTGGGAGACGCGGTGGGTTACTACACGGGCGCCAAGATGGGCCCAAAGCTTTTCAGACGGCAGAAGTCCTTGCTGTTTCGTCCCAGCCACTTACAAAGGGCGCACGACTTTTACGAGAAGTACGGCGGCAAGACCATCATCATTGCGCGCTTTGTTCCGATAGTGCGAACGTTTGCCCCGATCGTCGCGGGTGCGGCTCAAATGCCATATCGAAATTTCATCGTATTCAATGTAGTGGGTGGCTTTCTCTGGGTCTTCAGCATGGTTTTGACGGGTTATTTTCTGGGCACGCTGTTGCGGGACAAACTGGGGATTAATCTGGATGAGCATATCGAATGGGTAGTAATCGTCGTAGTCTTCCTATCGTTAACCCCACCAATCTACGAATACTTAAAGTCCCGGTTGGCAAGGAAGAAATCAGCGAGCCTAGATCAGGGGTCAGACATTGCAGCGATTGAAACTGAGCCTTAATAAGATCACCGGCTCAGGTCGGAACTCGTTTGACCAACGGGAAGGCCTCGGCTGACCGGTCGGATCTGGCCGGTCGATTGTTTACCTTCAAAAATGTGTTGACCAGGGTGAAGCGACAGGCAGAGACTGAACTAACCGAAACCAAGCTCACCACATCAAGACGCGTTTGCCCCCCTATAAGTTAGGCATGGCCTGCCATCCGGGTCCTCACAGACCAGATTCCAAGTACCGGATCGTGACTTTTGAGGCGAAGCTCCCGAAATGTTTTGGTGGCAATTGTCACTACAGGCAAAGAGTTTTCAGAGGGCGACTTCAGATTGCAAGGAGCATGACTAATGAGTGGAATTTCTGCAAAGGAAATTGATTCTAAAAAGCCGAAGTATCTGGTCATCTTTCGAGAAGCGGCGGAGAAGAATACGAATACGCTTTCGTCTGTTTTGAAGCGCGGGAAATCGCCCGATGGCGTCGAGAGCGGCGGCGTGCGTCGCTTGGCCGCAGGCATCACGGGTGTGGAAACGAAGGTCTTCGAGCCGTTGGGAGTAGCCGCTGCCGATCTGAGCGAGACGCAGGCGAGTAACCTGCGCAAGCGGGATGACGTGGCGGCCGTCGTGGAAAACGAAGTACGCTACCTGCCTCCCGTACGCAGGTCGAAAAAGGGCGTATCGGAAATCAAATCAAACGACAACCGCAGCCCGGCGAACGATATGCTGACATATCTGCGTGGTGTGCGCGACGGGATGAACCTCGCGATCACCTTCTATGAGCGCGGCAGCATGATGCCCCTTGATCTGAACCCGGCAAGTGTCGCGGCCGCGGCTCTCCCTGCCGCTACGCAGCAGACCACCTGGGGACTTGGAGCCATCGGCGTCGCCACGGCTGTCTCACCGCCGACTGGCAGGGGCGTTAAAGTCGCAGTCCTCGATACGGGCATAGACTTCAATCACCCGGACATGGGCAACAAGGTAGAGCGCGGCGTGACGGCCATCTCGTTCGTCACGGGCATCACCGAGCAGGACGTGCATGGGCACGGCACGCATGTGGCCGGCACAGTCTGCGGCCCGCGGCAGTCGACCGGCGGCATTCGCTACGGCGTCGCGCCCGACGTTGACCTGCTCGTCGGCAAGGTCTTTAACAACGCGTTCCGGCCAAGGGCGACTGACGACGACATCCTCGAAGGCATCACGTGGGCCGAGGAGCAAGGAGCCAGAATCATCTCGATGAGTTTGAGCAGCGACCGCGAAACCGGTGGAGACTTCCCCGTCCTTTACGAAACCGTTGCTCAGCAGTTGCTCGATCGCGCGCAGAACGGCGTGCTCCTCGTCGCTGCGGCAGGTAACGCCAGCGACCGGCCACTCTCGGTTGTTTGCGTACAGAATCCCGCAGCGTGTCCTTCGATCCTGTCGGTTGCCGCGGTTGATCGCAACCTGCGCATCGCGTCCTTCAGTTGTAAACAGTTGGATGACATCGGACCGGTAGACGTGTCGGGACCGGGCGTCGAGGTCTATTCGAGTTTTATCGAGGGCGGCTTTGAGGAACTCGACGGGACGAGCATGGCCGCGCCGCACGTATCCGGCCTTGCTGCGCTCTATCTTGAGGCGGAACCTGGCCTGACGGCACGGCAACTGTTTGAACGGCTCCGGACGCGTGCGCGCATGATCGGCGACGCGAGCGACTTCGGGGCCGGCATAGTGCAACTGTAAAACCATCGGAGAAAGGAACAGGCAACAATGAGCGAAAACGAAAACGCGGTAAACTCCGCCCCCCTGCTCACCGATCTGTCTTTCACGATTCCGCGCCACGACTTGATTACCGCTGCGGCTGAAGGGCTACTTTCAACGGATGCGAGAAACGCAATCACGCAAATAATCTCGCCGTTCAATCTGAACTTCGCACGATTCGGAGGGTGGGCCGACAGAATCAAGTCGAGCAATCCGCCCACCGACATCGAGACGCAGCGTTTCCTCCAAAACAGCGAAAACAACAGCCACCGGCGCTGGCACTTTGTGAACATTCCGCTCGACGCGACGGGCTACGGGCAAGCACAGGAACTCGGTCTCACACGCGATGATGATGTGGTCCAGACGGTAGCTAAGTGCGTGCGCGTGCTGCGGGGCCAATCGGACCGCTTCAGCGCTGTCAACGCGCTCCGGCTGCTTGGCCACCACGTCGGCGACGTACACCAACCACTTCACGTCGGTTGCGGTTTCATAGACGAGTCCGGGGCGGTGCCAACCATCGTCACAGACCCTCAGCGAGTCGTAAACGAGGGATTGGAAAGCGACACAGGTGGCAACGATATCCTCCTCCCCGGCTCAGGTAACATGCACTCCTTCTGGGACGGTGTGCTCGGCGGCACGATCGATATCGATGACTTATCGCTCGCGTCCGTAAACTCAGACTCGGACGTGGACGCGGCGGCATTCGACCAGCATGAACAGGTCGAAAGACTCCGCTCACTCGCTGCAAACGTGCCGAATTTCTCCGGAGGGGCTGGCCTCGCCTCCACGCTACCAGTCGAACGTTGGGCCGAGGAGTGGGCCGACGAGTCGCTAATTGGGTCGCGCGAAGCCTACCGCAACATCGTAATCGTTGAGCGGCGTCCTAACGGTTTCGCTGTCTCCTGGGAAGGGTTCACGACATCACAGGGCCGGCAACCGTACAGCGCGCGCTGCGCCCCGATTCTGCTCGACCGTATGAAGCAGAGTGTGCGCCATTTGGCCGACCTGCTGAACGAGATTTTTTAACGGGCGGCGGTTGACAACCGAGCCACGAAGGTTTTTCATCCACGCATGGCTCTGGTCAAAGCACACATTGTCCTGGACAAAGGCAAAGCCGGAGAGCCCGGTGCGCGCGCGGAAATTCTGGATGCCATACGTGAGCGCGCAGACATCTCCGGCCTGAACGAGAAACGTCTCGAACGCTACGGCGTGCTCACGTGTGACCTCGACGACTCGCGTCTCGATGCGATACGGGAAATACCGGGTGTCGCCGCTGTTGAGGTCGACAGAGAGCGCGGGCTGCCGAGTACGAACAAGGCCAAACGATAGGCGGACCTGTAATGGCCGCCTTTTTCATTTCGTGTACGCCAGGTTCCGCGGCGGCGCGCTTCGCGTACCCGACGAGGTGGGACAGAGTTGGACCCGATAGGAACATAGTTCATCGCCGTGTCTTGAACTTGATTTACTTCACACGCCGGGGAAATCGTTGCCAATTACTGAGAACGCTGAGGACTATTAGCCTGGGGATATAGTCGCCTGGGAATTTGACTAACAGCGCTGAGCACATCGGGATCGTGAAAAACAATTTGGTCAAACAGAGTCGATCGCTACCTGATCGTTCACAACATCGGCGCCGGCACACGGGTCGAAGACGTGACGTTTGCGTGGACGATCAAGGACAGTTACCGCTTCGTTTGACATGAAAGAACTGCCACTCCCAGTCTGATTATTAACAGCTTTGTTTGCCTTGGTGGTTTCCCTTCACGAATCGCGCGTTAGTAAGTAAGGACTAAGAATTAAATAGCCGAAAGGCGAAGGAGGACCACATGTCAGATCCCATTACTGGAACATTCGTAGTGCTCAACGGCACCCCGAATCCAATCACGAAAATAGTCGCCACTCACTTGTGTGCCGGACACACTGATTCGCTGGAAGCAGATAGTCTGGCGTCGGGCGAGTCTTCGGCGGCTTTCGATTTGAACGCCAAGACAAGTCACGACGATCGTTGGTCTGTGACCTACTTAAACAACAACAACAACACCGTCACCGGCAACGTCAAATGTGATTACAAGCAGAAAGATGGCGGCCAGGTCACTGTGATCGCAGTCTTTGACGACTCGTTTTCGATCCTGAAACCGCAGAGCCACCCATGTCTCAACGTGGCTTACAATTCAACATCGGCAGCGGCCGGTGGATAAGCCACACGACGCACAATGACGGCGGATGGTCAGAGAGGGGCCCCTCTCGTTATTGAAGGGACTGGCTATGTATCAAACACTAGTGGTATCGGAAGTATCGAGTTGTTTTGACAACTTTCGCAACGTTTCTCGATCGACCAACCGCCATCAAGCCCCTGCTGCAACCAAGCTAATGGGCCGAGGGGCTCCTTGAATATTGACGGGAAGCTGCGGCGCGCAACACACTTTTACTAGTCGCTCACGATCGCGCTGCATTTCCGGATCGTTACTGAGCCACGCCAAAGTGTCCCGCAAAATTCGCGCGGCGTCCGGATCCGCAGGTTCGACAATGCGGTAGTGCATCCACGGCCCCTCTCTCCGCGCTCCCACTATCCCCGCTTTGCGAAGATAAGCTAGATGCCGGCTGATCTTCGGCTGATGTGTTTTCAAAACCTCTACAAAGAAGCAGACACATACTTCATTACTCCTCATTAAGTTCAGGATCCGCAGACGTGTGCGGTCTGCGAGGGCGCGAAAGAACAGGTCCTTATCGAATGTTTTTGGCTTTTGAGTCATCGTGCGAATTATCTTAACACATATGCGCCTTGACATATGTCCGAATGGGGTAGATACTAACGTTGCATATTCGCCTCGGCGTATGTGAGGCGAGGCGAGATGGCTTGGACTTGTAGGTCTGAGCCAATAGAGGAAACGATTAGGCAGATGGAGGTTGAGGATGTCTGAGAATATTGAACAAGCGGTACGATCGAGGTACGGCTCAGTAGCATTAAGCGATTTATCGTCCAACCAGGACGGT
>JAICQI010000416.1 GCA_025937955.1 Pyrinomonadaceae bacterium | reverse complement strand
CTGCTTGGACCACGCCCTAGCTCCCGATTGTGAATGAAATAGTTATCCTCGTTGTTTTGAGTCTTGGAAAGAGTGTAGTGAGCAAGAATGTTCAGACTCGGAAGCCTGTGCTCAAACTTGGTCTGCAACGCGTTATACCGATTGTCAGCGTCGTTGCCGAAATAGTTAATACCTTGAGTCCAGCCGAAGCGCGTAAAGAACGGCTTGCGGAGATTCTCAGGACCTGGTCCAGCTACAGGTTGGTTGGGATTGTACGCAGGCCCATCACCGGCAAAAACGTGAGTTCCTTTGTTACCAACATAACCCACTTCGACAGAGGTATTGTTTGAGAGTTGATGCTGAACAGTCACGTTCCAGGCATCAAGCGTCGGTAGTCGCATTCTGAAGGGACGAGCGCGTGCGTTTATGCCGTCCGGCAATGGAATGCGACCGTTCGAAGGCACCGCTGGAAAAACGGGCGACGGTGGTCCCTGACTCAAGTTAAAGACCGTTCTGAAATCTTCCTGATCGAGTTGCTGGAATGCCAGCACAGGCGGATTCTGAGTTACCGCGTGCCCAAAGATCGAACCGAATACTCCGATGTCAAAGCTCCGTCCGTAGCCGGCGCGGATAACTGTCTTGTCCGTCCACTGATAGGCAATGCCCAGACGAGGAGCAAATGCTTTATAACTGGTCTGGACGTTGAACTGCTTATCGACCTCTCCGACTCCACCCACGAAGAGTTCACCCGTCTCGAGATTTAGCAAACTTCCCGTTCCCGGTTCATCGATACTTTCGGGAAATACCAATTCCCATCTGAGACCGTAATTGATAGTTAACTTTGGTGACCACCTCCAGGTGTCCTGACCATAAAAATACCAACGGCGCTGCCTTTCTTCCGCATCGGTGACTGTACTTACAAAGCGACCGAAGTCGCTTACATTGCCGAGCAGG
The DNA here is from genome assembly GCA_025937955.1 of Pyrinomonadaceae bacterium. Classification (GTDB taxonomy): domain Bacteria; phylum Acidobacteriota; class Blastocatellia; order Pyrinomonadales; family Pyrinomonadaceae; genus PSRF01. Next base: position 4,740 of record JAICQI010000416.1, on the reverse strand, counting down.
AAGCTCGCGAGCCCGGTGCCGCCGCTTGTGGTCAAATCAGGATTCACGAAGGCTGTGCCGGCATCGCGGAAGAATAACTGCCCGGCACGATGTGAGTCGGAGGGGACACGTAGATTCCTGGCGAACCGAAGATCTCCACCAAACTTGTAATTGTGATTACCGCGAAGGAATGTCCAGTTGTTGACGAGCTGAAGTTGCCGCTCCAATTGCGATAGCGGACAGTTGCAGCCATTCGCAAATAGCGAGAAGCCGAATTTGAAGACTCGCCGATCATCGAAGTCACCTCGATGTCCTGGTGTCTCTATTCCGAAGGCAGGCATCCCGGAAGTAAAAAAGTCATCAACGTTCAGACCAGGTATGCCGGCGTCAGTAGCGGGACTGGTACCTACGCCGCCCGGCAACACATTCACCCGGTAACGGAAGTATCCGAGGCGAAAGTCCGTGACGACGGTTGAACTCAATGTGTAATCAAAGCCCAGGGCCAGCGACTGGTTGCGAACTTTCGAGCTGCCGGCAAAACGAGCTCCGCTCAGGTCTGGTCCACCAATATCAAAGCCAAACGCTCCCGGTTTCGTTCTTTCAAATCGAGCAAAACTGTAACGACCAAAGATATGCAAATTCTGGCCGACGTACTGGTCGTCACGAATGTCAAACTGATCCCCGTCGAAAACATCCTGGCCACTCGTGCTGAAGTTATCGACTATGCCGGGTAGGTTGGGCAGCGGAATGTCTGCCAACAAATTCAGCGCCTGTGGTGATAGACGACCTTGGGGAATGATGTTTCCCCCAAACGCCGCGCGTCCCTGGCCGGTTACCGGGTCGCCACTGGCAGGATCAAAGATCAAAACCGGGTACTCACTAAAATTTCCACCTCGCGCAAGCAGTGTCGGCACAGTTGTCAGCACTGAACCACCTTCTTTGCTGCGTGTGCCCTGATAATCACCAAAAATAAAATTCTTATCCTTCACTAACTTCCATCCGAAGGAGCCTCCAAACTGACTCCACACGCTGTCAGGAAGAAGCTTTCCGGTAACAACATCGGGTACGTTGTTAGTGAAGGGATCGCGAGCCTGCGTTAGATCATTGCGGCGGAACATGAAAGCGCTTCCGTGCGGATCGTTGGCGCCGGAACGGGTCTGCGCCGTCACCACGCCCGCATTAGCCTGACCAAACTCCGCATCGTAATTCTGCGTCGTAATCTTCGTTTCAGTTACAGATTCGAGCGTTGGGTTGACGACGATGATGCCGAGGATTGGATCCCGATTGTCAGTGCCATCAAGCTGAAATGAAGTACCGCTGAAGTGTTGTCCGTTAACAAAGGTCTGCAGCGAGCCTTGTGGGTTCTCACTTGCTGCGTGATTCCAACCGGGAAGTTGCTGCGTGCCCGGTGACAGCAGGACGAAGCGAGTGAAGTTGCGGTCGAAGGTGGGCAGTTCCTGAACCTGCCGTTGATTGAAGGTCGTTGCGACGTCTGATTTGTCCGTCTTCAAAGAGAGGTCGACGCTGGTGACCGTTACCGTCTCTGATAAAGCTCCCACCTCTAAACGTACGTCAGCGGTGGCCGCCACATCTGCTTTAACGACTACCTCCTGGATAGCCGTTTTGTATCCCTGTTGTTCGATCTTCACCTGATAGGTGCCAGGGATAAGATGTGTAACTTCATAAAAACCTGAGTCGTTTGTTTTGGCAGTGGTAGTAACGTTCTGCGCAATATTGGTTACGGTGACGGTTGCGGTATTAACCGACGCCCCTTGAGGGTCGGTGATTGTTCCGGAGATGCTCCCATAAACCGCCTGAGCGTATGCTTCGTATGACGGTCCCCCAATCAAGACCAAAGTGAGTACAAGAAGGGAAACTTTCTTCTGGAATCGTAGAGATCTCATGATTAACTCCTTGGTTAGTTGGGGGAATTCGGTAGACAGATCTGAAGGGATGGTCCTGGTTGACGCCGCTGATGGTGAGATTCAGGACAAATTGCAAAGCGTCCGCACTGCATTGCACCACTCCGTTATCGCTTCGAGTTCTGGGAGGAGAACCGTCGGCAATTTCTACCCTGCTAGTTTGTTGTCTAAGCGAACGAAGTGAGCAAATTTCTAGTACAGTTTGCTTGTGATGTCAATACTTTTTCCAGCCAACATAGAAATGTGAGTTCTGCACCGGCGCAGTGGATGTTGCCTATATGGTGCGGGAGCGACGTGAGCGAGCCAGAGCCAGCCCACCAAGGTTCATGCCAATCAAGCCCAGTACCAGGGCCACGATGGCCCCGGCTCGCCCGCTGCCGGTGCCGAATCCTCCAGTTGACATACCCAAATGGACCACGCTGAGTACCATGCCGATCAGTCCCAGCGCCAGCGCTCCGATCGCGCCAGCCCGCCCGTTGCGGGCCAGAGTGAGGCCAATGATCACGCTGATCAGCCCCACCACAGCGGCCACGAGAGACCTGGCTCGCCCGCTAGTGATAGCACCTGGGTCTACGGCGAAGCTGAGATGGGTGGCTTGAAACGTTAGTTTGTTTGATGTCTGCGGAGATTGTGAGCAACTTGCTACCGATATTACGCAAGCTGCGCAGATCGCAATTATGCCTAAAAGAATTCTCTTCCCTTTTTTCATCATGCAAATCCCCATACCAACATCATGTCGTCATAAGCGACTTTCGTATTGGATAAAATTTACCTGCATTAAAAAGGAAGATGCTTGCTTTTGACGTCTATGTCGTATTCGATGAGGCTTTTGTGCCGGTTTAGGTAATCGGTCGGACTAAGGCCCGAGAACTCGAGAAATTCACGTATCAGATGAGATTGGTCGAAGTATCCGTAATCCAGGGCAAGGGTCGCCCAATTGGGCAAGGGATTCTGTTGAATGAAAGTCCGGGTTTGCTGAAACCGCTGAATCCGGCTGAACAATTTCGGCGTCATTCCGACTTCTGCTTTAAAAACTTGAATGAACCGGCGCTGGCTTAGACCAAGATACTTTGCGGTCTCCCTGACTATCGGTCCGGCTCGATTATTTCCAAACATTTCCAACGCTGCCGAAACCGCGTAATGCTTTTCCACACGTTCAGACAAGCGGCTCAAGAGAGCCTGTTGGAGCAACTGAAACCGCTCGTCAGAAATTCTTGCCTCACAAAGGTGCTCCCGCAGTCGGCCGGCCGACGGTCCCCAAAGTGTTTCCAGATCGACGTGAGTGTCGGCGAGATCGCTCGCCGGGAGTCCGAGAAACGGAAAAGCCCCGCCCGGTTTGAAATGAACCCCGACGAGAAAAGGCGCTTCTTCCTTAGGCGTAAGGCCGTGCCCATGCGCACCTGAAACGATCGCACCGGAATAGCAAGAGTTTTCAGAATGTGCGGCGTCGTAAAATCGCAGCTCGTTTTGCCGGAGGTTGATTACGAGTTCCAGCGTGCCGGTGGGAAGAATGCGTTCGATCTTGTGCTCTGTTTCCTGATGGCCTTCATATAACCAAAAATTGTCTACAAAATTTGATAGCGGTGGTTTCGGTTTGTAAAAGTTGAATATCGTGTCGATATTTAGAATCGTAAACTGTTGGGATTTGCCACCGGCTATAGCTGGTCTGGGACGCATCACATCAAATACTTTGAATCAACATAAATAGAATGGCAAACGGCCTTCGCTCAACTACCACGGTAGCGGCTCGCCGTCACGAAAGAAACCGCCGGTAGGTCCGTCTTTCGGCAGAGTTGCGGCCCATACGATTCCGGCCGCGCCGTCTGCGACGGGCCGGCCGCCACTGCCACCCATATCGGTCGCAACCCAGCCGGGGCAGACCGAGTTCACGAGAATGCGACTGCCACGCAATTCACCCGCGAGTGTGCGCGTCAGTGCGTTCAGCGCAGCTTTGGTGACTTGGTATGCAGGCGGTCCAGCGCCCATGTCCGCAAGCGATCCTGATTCAGATGACACGTTAACGATTCGGCCGGCGCGACTCTTGCGCAGCAGCGGAAGGAACGCCTGGCTAACACGCCAGGGACCTAAAAGGTTCGTTGTGATCGTCTCCATTACCGTACCATTGATGTCGGCGTTCGCAACCGTCTCCCACGTGTCGTAATTAATGCCGGCATTATTGATAAGGACATCGAGGCGTTCATACTGTTTAGCTACTTCGGCAGCGGCGTTAGCGATACTGTTCGCATCGGCAACGTCCATGACAAGAGGCTCAACGCGACCGGCGCTGCGTAAAGCATCAGCTGCGGCTTTCGCCTTTCTTGCATCTCGTGCGGTAAGCAATACGAGGAAACCTGCGCTTGCGAGTTGCCGGCAGACTTCGAACCCAATGCCTCTATTGCCTCCCGTAACTAACGCTATGTCTCCTGCTTTAGCGTTCATCATCGCTGAAGTTTAGACTTGCCGTTCTCGTCAAAACAAGTATTGGCAATCGTGATGAAATCTTTGGAGTTGGTGAATCCGTAATCTTCACCGTACCAAAGTTCGAGAGAACGGGTTTTTTCTTCGAGCCCTGCGCGTGACAGGCCGTGATATCGATTGAACCATTGAGCACAGCTTCCGTTCCTCACTCTTCTACTGACATACCAGTGCAGGCCCAGAAGCTTGTTGAAGATCGAAGGATTTAGTGCTTCGTTGAGATGATCGGATATCCAGGGTCGCAGGAGAACTTCTCTCATTTTTACCTGATCGTTGAAAGCCCACAATCCATTCTTGAGAACGAGAATCGGAGAATGCGTTTTCAATCGAGGGTTTCTGTCTTGCGTCAGTCCCTGATAGAACT
>JAICQI010000633.1 GCA_025937955.1 Pyrinomonadaceae bacterium | reverse complement strand
CAGCACTTCGCGCAACTCAGCATGGAACTTTTGTTCGATTTCAGGATGCGTCGCCAGCAGATAGAAAGTCCACGACAATGAGAGCGCCGTCGTTTCATGCCCCGCAAGAAACAGCGTCATCACTTCGTCGCGTAGCTGAACGTCGTTCATTTGACTGCCGTCTTCGTCCTGCGCCTGCAGCAACATCGACAACAGATCACCCTGGTCGTAACCGCTGGCGCGACGTTCAGCGATGATCCGGAACACGACGCGATCGATCTCGCTGACGGCGCGAAAGTAGCGACGATGTCCGGGTGTCGGCAGGCGATTGTCGAGAATCCATTTCAACGTTGCCTGCGACGCGAACGGCTTCGCTATGCTCGAGAGCATTTCGCCGACGTGATCCGCATCGTTTGAAACGTCGGAATTAAAGAGCGTCTTGACGACGATCTCTAAGGTCAGTCGCGTCATGTCGCGCGACAGGTTTCGTCGTTCACCGTTTTTCCAACCAGCTATCGCTCGCTCCGCGTACTGCACCATCACATCGCCGTAGGAGCTGATCCTTTGCCGGTGAAAAGCAGGTTGCGCCAAACGTCGCTGGCGTCTCCAGAAGTCGCCTTCGCTTGTTACCAACCCATTCCCAACCAAACGATGAAAGAATGGTGATCGGAGCGACCCTGCCTTGCGGTAGCTCTTTGCGTTTGTCGTCAGTATCGACTCGATGTCCGCGGGGTTGTAAAGGAAGTAGGCGTGAACGTAGAGAAACCTGGTGTGAACGACGTCTCCATAATCACGGCAACGCGTCACAAAGCCGAGCGTGTCGCGATTGAAGTCGCGCATGACGCCCATCAGCAACGAGCCCTTTGGGCCGGGTGGAATCATTCGGTGCTCTTCAGCGAGTCAGTGTAAATACCGGGCTCGCTGTCAGGAATAATAATCGCACCAACTGTCTTTTGATAAAAACGCACCGGCCCGGCGGCGCCGATGATGGCGTAAACATAACCCATCTCGCGCAGTGCCCAGAGCGACGCCAGTAGTAACGCTTTTCCCGCGCCTTTGCCTTGCGCCGCTTGAACAACTCCGGTTGGACCAAAGTACCCGCGACGCGTGCACTCGTAAGCCGCGAACCCGACTAACTCACGTTCAATCGTTGCTATAAACACAGAGATCGGCTGCCGCGCGAAACCCACAGAGATCTCATCAGCCCAGCTTTGGGAAAAGTTTGTTGTGACGAAAGTGCGGACCGGAGTTAGCTCAAACGGCTGCGCTCGACGGATCAGAAATTCCGCTGCCGGTGTGTTTTCCAGCGGCGGCAACTTCAACAGATTTACCAGCAGATCAGGCATTTATTTATTAGCCACAAAAAAGCACAAAAGCACAAAATGAATTTTCAAGAAATCTTTTGTGCTCTTTGTGCCTTTTGTGGCTACTCCTCTTTTGGCTTCGGTTCGAGTACGCCTGACTTCACGCCCTTCTCCGAACTGAAGAACGTTGGTTTCATAGTTAACGTGTCGGTGCTTGTCCCGGCAGCCACGTGGGACGAAATTTGGAATTAGCTAACCAGCGCACCGGTTTCACCAGCGAATTCAGCGATTTCGTCATGAAAGGGAAATCGATCTTGCTGACGTCGTCACTGGGACGATGATAATCGGTGTGCATGCCAAAGCTGGAAACAGTGTGAGCTATCACGCCGCGCAACGCCAGTATGTAATTGTCGGAGCGTCGAAAGAAGTTTTGTTCCGGACGCGGATCGGCGACGAGCGCTGCGCCTTGTCGCGCCAGCTCTGGGCCGAGTGTCGATCGCTCGAAGCCGGTTAGCCACAACGTGCCGGCGGGAACCTTCGGATCGGGTCGGCCGAGCATTTCCAGGTTTAAATCGGCGACGATCTGCGTCAGCGGCACTGGCGGATTCGCAATGAAGTATCGCGAACCATGACCGCCGCGCTCTTCGCTTCCGAAACAGACGAAGTAGATCGTGCGTCGCGGGCGTTTGCCTGATGCGAGCACGCGCGCGAGCTCCATGACGGCGACACTGCCTGAGGCATCGTCGTCGGCGCCGTTGAAGATCTTGTCGTCGCCGGTAAGTGCTTCGTTAACGCCTATATGGTCCAGGTGAGCGCTAATCATGATCACCTCACCGGCGGCGCGCCGATCGGAGCCTCTTAACACACCGATCGCATTCCAGGTCGCACCTGATGGCGCACGTTCGAGCGGCACGCGCTGCACAAAACTCTTGTTGCCGGCGCTGTCAGTATCACCACCGGGCTCGAGTCCGAACTGGCGAAACTGAGAGCCGATGTATTCAGCCGCGATGCGCTCGTAGTTGCTGCCGCTGGCACGGCCCTGCATTGCGTCACTCGCGAGAAAGCCGAGCTCGGCGCGAATGTTTTCTTCGCGTATCTGTGCGATGACGGGGGCAGCGAAAACAAGAGAGAGAAAGAGGGCGAGAAACAACCGGGGCGTTTTCATAGACGCGTATAATACATGCTTAAAAGATTAGGACCGAATCACCGAATTCGTGAGTTCGATATCCACGCGCGTCTAATTCTGCTGTTGCGCGTTCGAGCGTCGAGTCCTCGAGAAACGCGCGTAGCAGTTCGTAATGACTTGTTCCCGGTTCGTGCGTGCCGGAAAGAATCGCGTCCACAACTTTCAAGCGCGTCGCAGGACCGATGCGTCCTTTTGCGAGACCTTCACCACTGCGCAGGTGACTATCTTCAGTCGCCGCACCTTCAAGTGCGCGCACCACCGACGTACCAACGGCGATGACACGCCCGCCACGCTGCCGCGTCTGCTCCACTGCTTTCGCCGTCGTCACCGGAATACGATACGGCTCGTCAAACGGCAACAGTCGATCCAGATCTTCGTCACCGGTTGAAGAGAGCCCCGCGGCATGCGTGATCGTTGCAAAGCCAGCCTGATGTTCGCGAATAGCTGACAGCACGTGCCAATCGAGAACAAAGCCCGCTGAAGGTGGTTCGAACGCCACCGGTGGTCCGGCAATCCTGGTCCAAACGTCCCACAGCTCCAGGGACGTCTGCATGTGTGAATACTGAATCGGCCGGCCATGACTCGCCAGTCCCGCCCAGACTTCATCCGCCGTCCCCACAAAAGCAAGTTCCACCAATCGCGGATGGCCCAACAGTTTCTCAACCCTGGCATGCAGTGGACCGAGCACGAGCGTGTCTCCACTCTTCAACGCCGGCGGCAACGGCCTGTCTTCAGTGCGTACGTGAAAATCTCCCTCACCAAAAACGACCGCACTGAAACGATTAACATCCGACGAATCGAGAGAAGGACGTCCGGCAAGACGCACCTCGATCGCCCTTCCTGTCGGCTGATGCATGCCCGCCAGGCTTGCCGGCAACGTGGCCGCATCGTTTGCAATCACGAGATCGTTAGGTTGTAGAAACTCGACAAACTCACTGCGCGGCACATGAATGAGATTGCGTTGCGCATCAACGACGAGAAGTTTTGCATCCATCGGACGCTGTACTGCAGTATCAGCGGCTATCATGATTTTATATCCGTGCCACCTGTGGCAAAGCTGCTTCTATGGCCTCGATAAGTTCCCGTGCCGACTCTTCCGGGCGCTTCAGCGTCGCCGGATCCGCATCAGGAATCGCAGCTGCGTGCATCGGCGTGTCCATGTCGCCGGGATCGAGCGAGAGAAACCGCACCCCTTCATTCGCATGCTCCTCGTCCCAAATGCGACTCAAATGATGAAGCGCAGCCTTGCTCGACCCGTACGCTCCCCAACCCGGATAAGCGTTTATCGCGGCATCGCTCGAGATATTCAGCACGACAGCGCCACGCCCCTCACGAGCCGACGCGGCCAGCGCGCCCATCAGCGCTTTCGTTAACCGGAACGGACCAATGACGTTGGTTGCGTAAACGCGTTCCAGATCTTCACACTCGGTATCGGAGAGCATTGGCAGCGGCGTTGGTCCAAGATCGGAGGCGTTGTTGACGAGCACGTCGAGACCGCCGAGCTCACCGGTAATCTGGATCGCCAT
>JAICQI010000415.1 GCA_025937955.1 Pyrinomonadaceae bacterium | reverse complement strand
GGCCAACCGCTCGGCTCCGCGTACGTCAAGGCCTACGACCTCAAGACGGGGGCATTCGTAGCTTCCTATCCCATCACTATCACCAATCCGTTCGCAGGAATGAGTGCTGCATCGTGTGCTGCATTTGGTCCAGACGGCGACCTCTACGTAGTCGAGCCCTTCGTTGGCATCATCCGGATGGGCCTCGACGCTGCCAATAGCCAGTCGGTTTACTCTTCGTTTGTACCGGCTGGTCCATCGCTGCTCAACGATTTAGCCTTCGATGATAACGGCAATCTTTATGTGACCGATTCATTTGCAGCAACCATCTATCGAGTTCCCGCCGGTGGCGGCGCGCCTGTGGTGTGGTTCACAGATCCACGTTTAGCTGGCGATGCGAATGTGCCGTTCGGCGTGAATGGAATTCGTTTCGACAAGACCTATCAGAATGTCTACATATCAGTGACTGCGGAGAATGGAACGTTGAATGGCGTCATCTACAAACTGCCTTTCGCCGCTAATCCGCCGGCGTCGAGCCTGGTTGAGTTCCATCGCTATACCCTGGCCACCGGTCTTCCGGCGCCGGATGGCATTGCTTTTGGTAAGTCGGGCAAACTATACGTCGCCCTCGCCGGTACTAGCCAGATTTCCGTGCTCCGGCCTGATGGCAGTGAAGAGGTGCGATACTCTGGTCCAGCCGCAAACCCAAACGGATCACCGAATCCGATGCCCTGGGCCAATCCAGCCAACATCGCTTTCGACAAAAAGACCGGCTCGATTCTGGTAACCAACCATGCCAGCCTGGTGCCATTCGATCCGAACTTATTTTGTGTCTTCAGCGTGTTCGTTGACGATAAAGCCAGTCCGCTGCCTTAAGCATCTGACAGGGGCGGCTCGCTGCCTCTCTAACAGATAGTCTTAACCGAAGGGTGGCCGGATGGCCACCCTTTCTAATTTACGGTGGGAAAAATCTTCAACATGGGTTCTGTGGAGACTCGCCGCTGGGAGCAATCACACACCCGCCTGGCCCATCCCTGACCGGATCGTTGCCGGTGATGACGATGAAAAGCAGGGCGAGCGCACCACCCGCGGCAATGAATATTGCGACACGTTGGCGAGTGGTCAGGTTGCTTTGTGCGTTATTGGGTTGGAGCAGGCCGGCGTTTGAAAACGTCATATTTGGCCCGACGTGAGTTACTTGCTCGCCTTTGCCGGTTTCTCGGCTATCAACAACATCGACTGCGCCTTCACTCACTCGCAACTCAAAGTTAGTATCCTTAGCCGCGACCGTAAATTTTGACGGTATCGTTGGATCTGAAACGACAGACAGTCCGCGAAGTATCTCAACTCGTGTTGTTGTTCCTCGCTGTGTCGATAACCTAAGGCGGCCCGTCTTCAGCTCAGTGCGAAGCAGCTCAGCGAGCACTTCAACCCTGAGTTCAGTTAGTTCCGAGACTTCGAGACGAGTAGCACGTGGTAAATCCAGAATCAGCGAGGATGATTTGGTCGTCGCAATCGTGTTTTTGGCAAATAGTGTTTGACCTGAGATAGCAGGTGCGTTGTTAATAGTAGCTGACCCTGTCAGAGTAACAATTGCCCAACTCCGAGGAAACTCGTCAGCAACTACCTGGATCCGCAAGCTCGCGATGACCAGAAAGAACGCCGTAACTACGGCGAGAGACTTACAGAGCAGACGCATATCAGACATCTCCAGCCTCCAGAGAGTATTAAGAGGGACCTCGTTGCTATCTAAAATAAAAGACGCCGGAAAATGGCTAAAACCCACGTTGAATCGCTCAATTCGTCAAGACAAGATTTTGCGACGGTGTTAATAAACTGACGGTCAGAGGAGTCTATAACTCTTAAGACTACATTTTTCCGGGAAAGCAAACACAATGAAAACAGCCAAATCGCTAGCCCTTCTTCTCCTGATCTTTATCACTGCAAACAGTTCATTCGCTCAGCAAACTGCAACGCAGATCGATGAGTTGATGAAGAAGTATTACGACTACGGCCAATTCAACGGCGCCATACTGGTCGCGGAGAAAGGTAAAGTCGTTTATGCGAAGGGGTTGGGCCTCGCCAACATGGAATGGTCAATGCCTAATCAGCCGGACACAAAATTCCGCATCGGTTCAATTACAAAGCAATTCACAGCCACACTTATTCTGCAACTCGTCGAAGAGGGAAAGCTCAAACTCGATGGAAAGATCACCGACTATCTGACCGACTATCGCAAGGACACGGGCGATCGCGTTACGATTCATCATCTTCTCAATCACACGTCCGGCATTCCGAGTTATACGAGTCGCCCTGATTTTCGTACGGCGATCATGCGCAATCCTTACAAAATCACGGACTTCGTTAAGCAGTTAGCGAGCGGCGACCTTGAATTCGAGCCCGGTTCGAAGTTCAGTTACAACAATTCCGGGTATGTATTGCTCGGCGCGATTATCGAAAAAGTGACAGGGAAGTCGTACGAGACAGTTTTGACTGAGCGGATTCTGAAACCGCTTGGAATGACAAATTCCGGATACGACAGTACGTCACCTCTGCTGCCGAAGCGTGCGAGCGGCTATGAAAAACGGCCTTCAGGATATGTAAACGCTCCTTATCTCGATATGTCTCTTCCGTATGCGGCGGGATCAATTTATTCAACAGTTGAAGACCTTTATAAATGGGACCAGGCACTTCACGAAGGCAAGATCCTTTCGGCCGAAAGCAGGAAACTGATGTTTACGCCAGGGCTTTCGAACTATGGCTACGGGATCCGTATCACGGACGAAACGATCGGTAAATCGGAACTAAAAACTAAGATCATCGGACACGGTGGAGGCATCAACGGCTTTAACTCCTTGCTGACACGAGCTGTAGACAAAGGCCAAACCGTTGTCATTCTCGATAACATCGGTCAGGGGCGGCGGCACGGACAAATCACGACTTCAATTATCGGTATCATGAATGGACAGCCGTACGATCCGCCAAAGCAATCAATTGCTGAAGTTTTGTACCCAATTGCCGAAAAGGACGTTGCCGCAGCCGTCGCTGAGTACCGAAAGTTGAAAGCGACGAAAGCAGATTCATACGATTTTGCAGAGAACGAATTACAGACGCTTGGTTACCAGTTAGTAGGCCTGAAACGGCTCAAAGATGCGGTTGAAATTTTCAAGCTCAACGTTGAGCTGTTCCCCAAATCCTCAAATTCCTACGACAGTCTCGGTGAAACATATCTTGAGCTTGGCGAGAAGGATCTGGCTTTAACCAGCTATAAAAAAGCAATCGAACTTAATCCAGCGAATGCGAACGCGGTGCGGATCGTCAACAAGCTCGAGGGTAAGACAGCTAAAGTGGACGCGGCAGTGTTTGAGGCTTATGTTGGCGAATATGAACTCACTCCAAGTTTCGTCCTCTTGATTACGAAGGAGGGAGACAAGCTGTTTGCTCAGCGAGTGGGTCAATCAAAGATGGACGTTGAAGCTGTTTCGGAAACCCAGTTTTCGATACCTCAGGTGAAAGCTTCGCTTACGTTTGAGAGGGACTCTACCGGCAAAGTTACGGGGCTGGTGTTGACTCAGGGGACTAGAACGCTACAAGGCAAGAAAATCAAATAGAGATCTTGTATCAAACTCACGCTCCTGGGACACAGTCAGTACCACCTGCGATAGCGGGTGGGTCAATGTTGAGCATGCGATATCCTATTGATTTGTATGCCGATGGTTGACCCACCCGCTATCGCAGGTGGTACTGACTGGATCTGACATGGTTCGTGACTTTGAGGCAATGCACTTGCAAAGCGCGTGTTTGTTGAGTTGTTTATCACTTGAAGATCATCGTCAACCCGTCGGCACGTAGGTTTCTCCGCAAATCCTACCGAAATATTTTTCCGTTTTTCGCATAATCCATAGACCGTCAAGTCGGGCCTTATGCTTCAGAAATCATTTCCATGCCTGACTCAGCGACAGGTCAGGTAACAACGTTCACTCAAGGAGAAATTCAAATGGCGAATTTAACCGGACAGAGCGCGAATCCCGGAGTTGCAGGTGTGCCTGGAGAAAGCTCTACCTTCAATGGTGTACTCAGCCATCGTCTGACAACTCAGCCTGATCGGGTGTAGATGCAGTGATCTGGAATCCTTGCTTCTGGTCGGAGGACGCTAATGGTCAGTCTTACACCTACATCCGCAGCGCGGCGCCTTGCGCCGGGTGAAACTGTTCTAGTTACTTTCACAGGGACGGCATCGGCCGATCCCGGCCTCATTGCCCGCATAGAAGGGGGTCAGGGCGCTTTCTCCGTAATCTCTCTTACCGCGTTCGACCACATCAGAGTCCCTTACTCAGAGGAGGAACTCCGCGAGATCCGCCCTGAATCGCTCCGTAGGCGACTAGAGAGAGAGGGCAAGCTCGAACCGATCGAGGCTGGTACGGTCGGGCAGGATCAGCCGCTCGACATCCCTGCCGGAGCAAAACTTGAAGTCGTCGTCAAGTTCGCGGCCAGCGGAGGAAAAGGAAGCGTCGCGAGCGGCACTCTTGTCCTCGAAGGCTTGACACGGACCACTGCATCGCTCGGCATGGTGGTAGGTTCCGGACTTGCGGAGTGTCTCGTGGAGCCGCGCGAACTTCGAGCCGTTATGGCGCCGGGGCTTCAAATTAGGCGCGTCGTCACCATATTCGAAGTTCCAGTCGCCGCCAATGCTCTGGCTCTGATCGACGCACCGTTCGGCGGACTCTCGATCACGTCCATCACGGTGTTCCGCATGGACCGCGTTCCGTTCACGGACGAGGAACTGGAACAGCTTCCACCGCACGAACGCGAGAATATGAAGCGCCAAGGTCATCTGGTCGCTGCAATTGTACAGACGGCCGGGGCGGGTGAGGCGCTGCGGGTACCCGAAGGCGGCTCCGTCAACATCGAAATCGCCATCAACGCGCGGCGCGACGCTACCGACATCGACGGCACACTTCACGTCATTGCCAACAGTTGGAGACCCATAGCAGTGTGGATCAGGCCGCGCGCGCAGATGCTCTCTGTTGAACTCAGCACGAATCGAATAGAACTGGAACAAGGGGGTGATCCGGTCGAACTCATCGCCGTCATCAAGTTGGCCGCTGGAAGTCCCATCTCCGTGGACGCTCGGCTCGGCAGTCCGGGCGATCCATGGGCGTTCCAAACCAGGCTCGACGCAGTGCCGGTTTCCACCGGGAGCGGCCACAGTGTGCGTTTTCACGTAAGCGTGCCTCCCGATAGTCCTGTGGGCGAACACTCAACGTTCCTGATTCTCGAGTGGAACGAAGGGATTGGCGGCGTCTCCGTACCGCTGACCATTGCGATCGTGCCGGGTTTCGCTGCTGTACATGCTTTTGCTCCGCGATTCGCCGGATCCCAGGGTGGTCGGGCACGCGTTGGTGTGCGCGTCGATGCGCGTGCGCACAAGCAGGTTCTGTTTTCCGCTGTTTACGTCCCCGAAGGCGTAGTATTCCTGCCGCCTTCCAAGCGGTGGTTCGAGCCCGGGGCTCATCCGCTCGATCTTGAATTTTCTATCGACCTCAGTTGCCAGTCTCTACCGGACCAGCTCGTCCTCGTCGAATGGGACGCGATGGACGGAAGGCATCGCGGCCGGCTCGAGTTGAGGTTATCGGTGCTTGTGACTCCGCAGGAGCGCCGCTTCTCGCGTCCGATCATCACACCCAATGGCATTCCGCTCGGTGGCGAGGCGCAGTTCATCCTGACCAACG
>JAICQI010000496.1 GCA_025937955.1 Pyrinomonadaceae bacterium | reverse complement strand
TTCTACCGGCAACTGAACGAACGTCTGCAAGCACTGCCGGGTGTCGAGTCAGCGGCGATCATGAGCTACATTCCGCTCAGTCTCAACTACAACAGCAACCAGATTTTTGTGGAGGGACACCCTGCCGAGCGTGGTGAGAATGTGCCACTGGCGATGACCGCCAGCGTTGGACCAGGATACTTCCGCACGATGAAGACACCGATCCTGCAGGGTCGTGAGTTTACCGAGCAGGACCAGGAGAAATCGGAACAGGTGGCAGTGGTTAACGAGGCGTACGTGCGCCGTTTGATGCCTGAGCTGCAAAACACTGCGGACGTTGTCGGCAAGCGTTTCAGTTTTCGTGGCGCGGGCGGACCATTCGTTCGCATCGTAGGTGTAGTACCGACGGGCAAGTATTTCAACATTGCTGAAGAGCCACGCCCGTTTGTCTGGACCGCGATGAGCCAGGACTACAACTCGACCGGCATTTTGGTGGTGCGCACGAAGGGAAATCCAGATGGTTTGTTTGGTCCAGTGCGTGAGCAGGTGCAGGCTCTCGATCCGAACCTGCCGTTGTTTGACGTCAAGACGTTGACCGAGCACATGAAGCTGGCGCTGTTCCCGGCGAAAATTGCAGCGACGGTGCTGGGTGTGTTTGGTTTCGTGGCGCTGATGCTGGCGGCGATCGGAGTTTATGGAATCACGTCGTACGCCGTTGCGCAGCGGACGCATGAGATTGGCGTGCGCCTGGCGCTCGGCGCCCAGTTAAGCGACGTGTTGAGGCTCGTGCTCAGTCACGGACTGAAGCTGACCATCATCGGCGCTGCCATTGGGTTGTTGGGTGCATATCTCGCGACGCGCGCGATCACGAGTGTGCTTTACGGAGTGAGTGCAACTGATCCGCTCACGTTTGGTCTTGTGTCGTTCCTGCTTGTCGGAGTGGCGCTGATCGCGTGCTACGTTCCGGCACGGCGGGCGACGAAAGTGGAGCCACTGATCGCACTTCGATCTGAGTAAAAATCTAGCCACGGATTTACACAGATGGACACACTGATCAAAGACCTTCGCTATGGCGTGCGCAGTTTTCTCAAGCGGCCGGGATTTCTCGTGATCGCGGTTTCGACGCTTGCGCTCGGGATTGGCGCGACGACGGCGATGTTCACCGTGGTCAACTCAGTCTTGTTGCGGCCGTTGCAGTTTCCGGAGCCGGAACGGATCGTTCTCTTTGAAGGCGTTTATCGGGGGAAGGGAGTTGGGGGAAGCGCCGAGTCAGTGCCTGACGTCGTGGATTGGCAGACGCAAAGTCAGTCGTTCGAACAGATTGCTGCGTTGGCCACGACTGGTCTCCGCCTGACGATTGGAGATGAAACGGAACTTGTGCGCGCAGCGAGTGTGACGCCCGAGTTCTTTCCGCTCTTCCGCACTAATCCGATCCATGGCCGGCTTTTACAGGCAGACGATAGCGACGAGCCTGCCGTGATTAGTTATGCACTCTGGCAACGAAAGTTTGGCGGTTCAACTGACGTGCTGAACAGCACGGTAGACCTTGGCGGCAAGACCATCATCGTTGGCATCATGCCCCCCGGTTTCACTTATCCCGGCGACACAGAGGTATGGTGGGCGCGACGACTCAATCCGGCAAAAGAAGTACGTGACAACCGTTACCTGGGAGTCGTCGCGCGCTTGAAGCCGAACGTTCCGATGGCCCAGGCACAAGCGGAAATGGATACGATTAATCAACGCCTGGCCCAGAACTATCCTGTGACGAACTCCAATTGGGGCATTCGACTTGTAGAACTGCAAGAACATCTCGTTGGAGAGCTGCGAACGTCTCTGCTGATGTTGTTGGGCGCGGTTGCATTCGTCCTGCTGATCGCATGCGCGAATGTCGCGAACCTTCTGCTCGCTCGTGCTGCTTATCGCCAACAGGAGATTGCGGTGCGCACCGCCCTCGGTGCGAGTCGATTGCGCGTCGTGCGGCAACTCTTAACTGAAAGCGTGATGCTTTCGATAGTCAGTGGTCTGTTGGGCCTGGGGCTGAGTCTCTGGTTGATCAAACTCCTGCCAGCCATTACTCCGCCGAATACTCCACGCATGGACGAGATCCGGATCGATCTGCGCGTGTTTCTGTTCACTCTGGGCGTGACTGTGCTTGCCGGCCTGCTATTCGGACTCCTTCCTGCGTTGCAAACCTCACGACCCAATCTCAACGAGATGTTGAAGGACAGTGGGCGTCGCGGAGCTGAGAGCGGCTCGCGAAACCGCATTGGAAGTCTGCTGATCGTTTCTGAGATCTCGCTCTCGTTCATCTTGCTTGCAGGCGCGGGATTGCTGATCAAGAGTTTTCTTAACTTGAGACAGATCAATCCAGGATTCAACGCCAATAATGTTCTGGTGGTGCGTGTGGGTCTGCCGGGAACATACAAGACGGGTGAACCGCAGTTACAGTTCTACAAGCAACTGATGGACAACGTAAGAGCAATTCCAGGTGTGCAGTCAGCCGGCGCTGTGCTCTCGCTTCCATTGCGAGGCGATGACTTCAACCTTGGCCGCGCGGTGATTCCCGAAGGTCGCCCGATGACGCCCGACGAAGCGATAAGCGTGCGGCATCTTTCGGTAGTAGCTGATTACTTTCAGACACTTCAGATTCCATTGAAAGCCGGACGCTTCTTTACAGATCATGACAACTTACAGTCGACAAAGGTTGTGATCGTCAGTGAAAAATTCGCACGAGAGTTGTGGCCGAATGAGAACCCGATCGGTCGCCGCTTCACGATCTGGCGCAACGAAGAGTTTCTGCGTGAAGTGGTCGGCGTTGTTGGCGACACAAAGGTGGATTCGCTCGATAAGGAACCTGACAATCAGATGTACGTTCCGTTCGCGCAGGAGCCGACGTGGGGCAGCCTGTCACTGGTTGTGCGCACGACAGGCGAGCCTACCGCGCTGAGCGGATCTGTGCGAGCAGCGGTTCGATCTATTGACAAATACGTGACGACTTCCAACCTGAAGACGATGAATGACGTGGTCTCGACTGCCGCGGCGCCGCGACGTGTTCCGATGTTGTTGTTGAGCGCGTTTGCGGGCGTGGCGATGTTGCTTGCGATGCTCGGAATCTATGGCGTCACTTCTTACTACGTCACGCAACGGACGCATGAGATCGGTGTACGCATGGCGCTCGGGGCGCAGATCGGCGACGTGCTCAAGCTCGTGATGCGGCGCGCGATGCTGCTGGCAGTGCTTGGGATTGGGATCGGTGTAGCAGGTGCGTTTGCTGTGACTCGTTACATGACGACGCTGTTGTTTGGAGTGAAGCCTGTCGACACGATCACGTTTGTCGCAGTGGCGATCGTGTTGGCTGCGGTTGTGCTGGTTGCGTGTCTCGTGCCGGCGCGCAGGGCCGCGAAGATCGACCCACTTGAAGCATTAAGATAAGCCACAAAAAGGCACAAACGTCACAAAAAATGAAATACCGCCTTCGGCCACAAAAACGCAAAAGTCTTGAACAACAATTTGTGCTTTCTGCGCCTTTTTGTGGCTAAAACTTCTGTGCTTTTTCTCGGCACTGCGGTGTTACTCAGTAAGGAACTCAAATGACCATCCTCCAGGATATCCGATACGGTCTACGAATGATCACAAAGGCGCCGGGGTTCACACTGCTGGCGACGCTCGCGCTTGCTCTCGGTATTTGTGCAAACACGACGATCTTCAGTTTTATCAATGGCCTCATTTTGCGACCGATCGTCGGCGTCACGAATCCTGATCAGTTAGTCGCTGTTTTCACGAGTGATTACAGCAGCGGTTTGTACGGCACCTCGTCATATCCCGATTACGTTGATCTCCGCGATCAGGCAGATGTGTTCGAGGGTCTCGCGGCTTTCGATCAAACCGTGCTGAACGCGAGCGGGGAAACTGAAGCAGAACGGCTGCGCGGTTTTGTCGTAACAGGAAACTACTTCGACGTGCTTGGCGTGAGAGCTCAGCTCGGACGCACGTTGCAGCCGTCCGACGATCAGCAGGCAAACGCGGCGCCGGTGGTGATTAGCGACAGTCTTTGGCACCGTCGTTTCAGTGCCGATCCAGCGGTCGTTGGAAAAAGTCTCAGGCTTAACGACAAGCTTTACACGATCGTTGGCGTAACGGACCCGAGCTTTCGCGGTCTGCGACTCGGTTTGCCGCCGGAGTTCTGGTTATCACCGAGTCCCGATTTCACTGGAGGCGCGCGTGGTGATCGTGGCATTCAACTAATAGGGCGGCTCAAACCCGGCGTCACTGTGGCCCAGGCGCAAACGCAGTTGACAACCATCGCGGCGCGACTGGCCCAGGCATATCCCGAAACGAACCTGGGAACGATCGACCGGCCAAAGGAACCGCGACCTGTGACAGTCGTACGTGAATCGCGCCTGGGACCGGAGGCCCAGATCGCGATCAAGCGCGTTTCGTTGTTGCTGTTTGCGGTGGTTGGCCTGGTGTTGCTGATCGCGTGCGCGAACGTAGCGAACCTGCTGTTGGCGCGCGCTTCTGCGCGACGCAGAGAGATCGCGGTGCGTTTGGCATTGGGAGCGAGTCGTCGTCGTTTGATTCGACAGTTGTTGACTGAGAGTTTTTTGCTGGCGCTGCTCGGTGGCGTCGCTGGTCTGCTTGCGACGCAGTGGACGGTGCGTTTGCTGCCGCAGTTCTTTCCGGCGAACGATGCGAATGGCCTGGATCTCAGCGTCGATTGGCGCGTGCTTCTCTTTACTCTCGGCGTTTCATTACTAACTGGATTGCTATTCGGTTTGGCGCCCGCGCTGCAAGCGACTCGCTTGAATCTGCTGCCGGCGTTAAAGAATGAGGCTGGTATATACGGTCCACGGCGGAGTCGAATCGCTTTGCGCGACGTGCTGGTGATTGCGCAGTTGGCAATGTCGCTGGTGTTATTGGTCAGCGCCGGGTTGTTTGTGCGTAGTTTGCGGCAGGCGCTTACTTTCGATCCGGGGTTTGCCACAGACAACCTGCTGTCAGC